>CAXMTQ010000167.1:0-5386 GCA_964196205.1 uncultured Desulfobacula sp. | reverse complement strand
AGTAGTATGAGTCGTAAGGGTGACTGCTGGGACAATGCTGTGGCCGAAAGTTTTTTTGGCAGTCTGAAAACCGAAAGAGTTTTCTTTAATAATTACAAAACAAGAGAAGAAGCCCGGAAAGATATTTTTGATTATATCGAGATCTTTTATAATAACAAAAGACGTCATTCTTACTTGGGCAATATTAGCCCAAAAGGGTATGAAAAATTGTGGGAAATAAAAAAAGCAGCTTAGGAAAAGTGTCCGTTTTTACTTGACCACATCAATTAATTTGGCTCTGCTTTTTTATTCTTCAGGTGGAGCCAAAAAAATAATTTCAAAGGATAGCGGAAAGCCATGGAGCAAAAATACATGCCAGGCAAACCAAGAGATAATAAATTAAACAGCAATTTAAAACTTTTTGTAGAACCTGTCATGATTTATTGCAAATTTGCTTTCCACTGCCTGATGCCTTCGGCAGCATTGCATTGGGTATAATTACGCTCTACGGAGCGTTTTTTAATGCCAAATAAAAGCTTTACATAATATGTGTTATCCGATTGGAGAGCTTCTAAACAATGTAACCGATAACAGATATTATGTACCTGCCCTGCGGGAACTTTTTTTGACATATATTGCGGATGAAGCCGCTTGCAAATGAGTATGTAAATTTGTCAGGATCGGACTGATGCCACTTACTATATTCGCTTATATTTTAATCCATGTGTCATTGTTCTGTCAAAGCGTGATTTTTCTTTTTATAATGTGTGTGATGGCAATTTCATATACAATGCGCAAGGCTCGAAGAGTTGCGTATGTAAACAAGTTTGAAACCGGAGTGCACAATGGTACATGAGGCTGGTTTTCAAATTTGGAAATATTTTACAGAAACACAGTACATGGGTGAGTATGTGAGAATCTCTCTTTTGCGAGCTATTCAATCGCTGCAATGCATTCTATCTCTACAAGAGCATCCTTGGGAAGTCCGCCGACTTCAAAAGCCGATCTTGCAGGTTTGTGTCCGTTCAAACTTTTCTCATATATTTTGTTCATTCCCATAAAATCATCCATGGTTTTTAAAAAAATCGTGGCTTTAATGATTTTATCCAGGCTTGTACCAATTTCAGATAACACAATTTTAATATTTTCCATTACCCGGGCTGTCTGCTCTTCAATGGTAGTTCCTGTAATTTCCATGGTTTCAGGGTCAAGGGGTATCTGACCGGAACAGAATGCCATTTTGTTGTGAATAATAGCATGGCAGTATGGTCCAATTGCATCAGGGGCTTTTGCTGCAAATATTTGTTTCATAAAATTCTCCTTTTAAGAGTATAAGATAATTCCAAAATCCAAGTGATATTGGGATAGAATCATATTTCCATTTATTGTTTTTGTACACTCTTTTTTTCTTCTTTAATCCAAAAAGTGTATGAGATCAACCATTCAATCAACTCAGATAAATGAAAAAAATTTTCTTTTGATAATAACAGAAAATGTGACAGGGAAAATCACAACATGAGAATTATCTATACAGAATCCGGGTCAGAGAAGTGTCATCCTGTAAGAATCTTGAACTACAATGAAAATGGTATCTATTTTGAAAATCTGCACCATATTCCGCCTTGTACTGTTCTTGTTTTCTATAGCAGAGGAGGCGAATTCCTTGAGCACGTAACAAATAAAAATCTCACAAATTTTAAATCAATGGACAGAGCTGAAGTTAAGTGGTACAAAGATTTGAAGGTAGGGAATACCCGCATTTTGGAGTTGGAACCCAATACCTTTAAAATATTTAAAATGTTACCACAGGTTCTTTTAAGCTCAGAACTAAAAAAGTTCATTTTCAAGGATCAACGATGATAGAGCTATCATTCCGATCAGTTCTCCTTCATCCTCAACCGCAGTTCTCCGTATGCCGGCCCTATAAATCATGCGGGCTACATAGCGTACATCCATATTAGCAGGTACAGTGATAATTGGTTTTGTCATGATTTCATAGACATTCACATCAGATGAAGAGCGACCTGGTATTATCACCTTTTTTATAAAATCATGAACCGCTACTATGCCCCAGGCATCATCGGCATGGCGCTTGTTAACAAGAATCGAAGTAACTTTGCCGGCACGCATTTTGGAAGCAGCTTCCTTGGCTGTAGCCATACCGTCAATAGATACAATTCCCTTGTGCATAACGTCTCTTGCCCGAACTATTGATTTATTATCAGGTTCCATAATTTTTCCTCCTTATAAAAATAAATATTATTGTTAAAAATATTTTTTTTTAACTTCTTCTTTAAATTGTTCCATTTGACTTTCCAGACCAACAACATGGTCAACAGGTAGAGCAAAAGCAATGCCAGTTCCAGGTTTGTGAAATTCCCCTGCCTGTTTTATAACATCCAACATTTTAACAGCAAGATGCTCTTCCACAAGAAACATAATTATGTCACTCTGAGCTTCAAGGGAGAGTCCAAAAAAGGTTTTAGCCTCGCGGACACCTGTCCCTCTGCCCGGTATAATTGTTGCTCCGGTAGCTCCTGCCTCTTTTGCCTTATCAACAATTTGATCAGTTAGATCTGTCTTTACCGAAGATAAAATAAGTTTAAAACGCATTACTTTTCTCCCTTGATTTTGTTTTGTGTTTAGTAAACCAGTGCATTAACTGGGCATAGCCCATAACAGTTATTATTGGACAAAGGCTTGCAAAAGCGATAAGACCAAAACCGTCCAAAGCAGGATTTCGGCCGGGCACTGTAGAAGCAAGTCCGAGGCCAAGCGCTGCCACAAGTGGCACTGTAACAGTTGAAGTCGTAACTCCTCCCGAATCATATGCCAGAGGAATGATATTTTTCGGGGCAAATATAGTTTGTACAATAACAATCATATAGCCAGCAAGTATGTATTGATAGAGTGGTGTGCCAGTGATAATACGAAATGTTCCCAGGCTTATTCCAAAAGCGACTCCCAGGGCTACGGTAATTCTCAAACCCCATTGGCTGATGGTTCCGGCAGATACTTCACTTGCCTTATAAGCCACAGCTATTAGAGATGGTTCAGCAATTGTGGTTGCAAAGCCAATCATGGCAGCAAAAAGGTAAACCCACCCATACGCTTTCCAGTCGACAACCATGGAAATTTCATCAGTACCATAAATAAAGACAGGATCAGACAATTGGGTCGCCATTATATTCCCGAGAGGAAAAAGTGCTTTTTCAAGTCCTGCCAGAAACAGAGCAAGGCCAATTACAACATAGACACCTCCAACAATAAGACGGCGAACATGAGCAAGCGGCTGGCGTAAAACCAGGAACTGAAAACCGATAATAAGAATAATAATCGGAAGTACATCAATACAGGTACCCAGTAGTATTTGACTGAAACTAAGTATGAATTCCATAAAAATATACCCTTTTTTACCCGAAGATTACAAGTCCATAACCCATGACAAAAATCATGGGCAGCAGAGAAGCAAACGCTATGAGGCCAAAACCATCCACAAGAGGGCTTCGTCCTTTTATGGATGAGGCAAGTCCCACCCCCAAAGCTGCAACAAGGGGTACTGTGATGGTGGAAGTAGTGACACCACCGGCATCATAGGCCAGGCCAATGATTTCTTTTGGAGCAATGACTGTCATTAACATAACAACAACATAGCCACCTATAATGAGATAGTGAATAGGCCAGCCCCGGATGATACGCATGACCCCGATAAGAATGGCAAGACCCACAGAAAAAGCAACTGACATGCGAAGTCCAAAGGCATATTGATTTAAGGAATCCCTTCCAGGATCAATAAGCCCTCCCTTACTTGCTATTTCTGCTGCTTCTGCAGCCACTGCAAGAAGAGCAGGTTCAGCCACTGTGGTGGAAAATCCCAGAGCAAAAGCAAAAAAGAGGAGCCAGAATATACTTCCTTTTTTTGCCAGAGCATGTGCCATTGCCTCACCAATTGGAAACAAGCCCATTTCCAGACCTTGAACAAACAAGCTTAGACCTGCTACCACAAGAAGAGCACCAAAAATAACCTCTCCCATTTGTGGCAGGGGCTGTTTTAAAACAAAAATCTGAAAAAAAGCAATAACGAGAATAATTGGCAGCAGATCAATAACAGCATTTTTGAGTTTTTTTACAATTATAGATATAATCGCTGTTTTTAACATATTCTCCTAATTAAATATTTAAGAAGTCACAACAGGATCTTTTAAAATAAGTGTTATGGCCTCTTTTGCTGTTTTCGAAATCTCAGGAAATGTTTTATCTAATTTTGATATCTGTCTAAGATTATCTGCAGTTCTCATGGTGAGCCTGGCAAAATCTCCAGGCCCGTATTCCGGATGTGTTACAATGTTGTCCCATGGTTCATCATGGGCCCAGGAATAGAGAAGCAGGCTTGGCTGAATAAAAAGATTTGGAGCATGGAAATCTTTTTTCAGCATTTTAATGGCAAAGGGTTTTAATCCCTGCCGGGCATCAAGGAAATCATCTTTGAGACGTTTGGGCAGTGCTTTGGAATATAAAATGTCATCTTTAAACTCTTTTTCATTTACAAATGAACCTATAATAGCAGCAAGTAGAGCAGGGTCTTTTTGAGGCAAAAGATTTTTCCTGATACTTTGTGCAACAAGAAGGGGAGAGTCAATTCTCAGTTTCGACGCCCATAATCCATCCTGGGTAAGTTTTCCATTTCTGGTAACAAAATTTTCCTGGATTAAAAAATCCATGTGATCTAAAAAACTATTCCATAAAAATTCAAGTTCAAAACCAAATTTTTTTCTGGCTTTTTCACCTTTTTTCTTTGTTGACATGATCAGGTGGGAGGCAAAAGACTTTTCAAGAAGCATTTTTATCTGATCAGGAGTGTGGGATAATAAGAGATTTAAAACCATGGAGAAATTGATGGTTATCTGACTTTCAATATCCAGAGCAGGTGAATTGATTAAGTTTGCAACATATTTTAGATCCATGAATTTACCGGGCATCATGATTGCAAACCCTATCTTATCCATTCCTCTTCTTCCTGCCCTTCCTGTCATCTGCTGGAATTCACTGGGACTTAAAGCCATGAATTCCACTCCGTTAAATCGGTCAGAATTTAAAACAACCACTGACCTTGCAGGAAAATTCACCCCGGCTGCAACCGTTGATGTGGCAAACATGGCATTAAGAAAACCCTGGGACATAAGGGTTTCAACTACGACTTTCCATGCCGGGAGATGACCGCTGTGATGGGATGCACAAGCGGTTTGTTCAAGATACAGTCTCTGGCTGTGGTTGGCAAGATGTGGATTGCCTGAAACAAGGTCATTAATTTTGGTTGTCAGGGTTTTCTTTTTTCCAGGGTCTCTGGACAGTAAGCTTGAATCGCAGAGTTTGATTGCCTGGTCACACTCTTTTCTTGATTTTAAAA
>CAXMTQ010000166.1:0-5400 GCA_964196205.1 uncultured Desulfobacula sp. | reverse complement strand
GCTTACTTCAGGTTCAAAAGCTGCTTTTAACAAAGGAGTGAAATACTTAAAGGACCAGGGAGTTTCAATTTCCTATCCTGAACATCAGATTTATAAAGATGAAGAGATTTGTACCCATTGTGGAGCCTGTATTGCAGTCTGTCCAACCGATGCTCTTTATATTAAACGCCCGGAGATGGAAATTATTTTCAATAAGGACAAATGCAGTGTATGTGAGCTTTGTATTCTGACCTGTCCCACAAGAGCAATGGGATTGTTCTCAACTCAAAAGGCTGTGGCATAATGCAAATTTTTCAAACTTATGGGCTGTTGAAAAATTATATATTCTGTAATGCTATCTCCCAATAAAAAAGCTGTATGATGAATAAAAAAAGAGTTATTGCTGTTGCACTAAGCGGAGGAGTTGACTCGCTTACTGCAGGATATATCTTAAAAAATAGATACAAAGATGTTTTTGGCATTCATTTTACAACCGGGTATGAAAAAGAGCCTGTTGATATATCCTTAATTGAAGAGCAGTTGGGATTTCCTGTTACAAGCATAGATCTTTCAAAGGAATTTGAAAAAAAAGTTATTCAATACTTTATCCATACCTATCTTCAAGGTAAAACCCCAAATCCCTGTATTATCTGCAACAAAGAGATAAAATTTGGTAATTTGTTAAAACATGCTCAAAACATGGGAGCAGATTATCTTGCCACAGGTCATTATGCCACTGTTGTAAATCAGATTTCATCGGGGGGTGATTGTTATCTTGAAAAAGGAGAAGACCTGCTTAAAGATCAGAGCTATTTTCTTGCCATGTTATCCAATGCCCAGCTTGAAAAAATAATTTTCCCCCTGGCAAAAATGAACAAAAAGAGTGTCAAGCAGTTTGCAGAATCAAAAAATTTAAAACCAATACATAAAAAAGAGAGCCAGGATATATGTTTTATACATGACAATGATTTTGGGAAATTTATTTTAAAAAAAGAAGATATGATTCCCAAAACAGGTGTTATCAAAGATATTGACAATAAAATTGTAGGGCATCATCAAGGAGTGCATAAATTTACAATTGGTCAGAGACGGGGTATTAATTGTCCTGCAAAAGAGCCATATTATGTTCAAAATATTGATATAAAAAATAATACCCTTAAAGTCTGTTTTAAAAAAGATCTGTTTAAACAGACTTTAACTGTTTCTGATATTATCTGGAATGGCAGTAAAAATTTTCAACTTTCAGAAGAAACAATGGTTGTCCGGGATATTATAACAAAAATCAGATACGGCCATAGAGGTGGTTTGTCAATATTGTCTTTAAATAAAACCTGTGGAGAAGTAATCTTTGACAAGCCCCAAAATGCAATTACTCCAGGGCAGGCAGCCGTGTTTTATAAAGGCAAAAGAGTTCTTGGAGCTGGAATTATTCAATGAAAAAATTTTATATTCAAACCCTGGGTTGTAAAGTCAATCAATATGAAAGCGACGGCATTGCATCGGATTTTGAAAAGCAGGGTTGGGTAAAAGGCAAGAAGAGGGAAGAATCAGATGTTTTTATTGTCAATACCTGTGCTGTAACATCAAAGGCAAGTATGCAGTCAAGACAGGCTGTTCGTAAAATTATAAGAGAAAATCCCAATGCAAAAGTTATTGTCACAGGATGCCATGCACAGACTAACCCTGACGAAATTCAAAAAATTGATCATATAAATCAGATTATCTCTCATAAAGATAAGACAAAAATTGCTGAACATATAGAATTTATTGGTGATAATAAAGCTTCTCTTAGGTTTAAAGAGACAGATTACAGCAGTACAAACAGATTTATGGGTTTTGATCATGCTGTTAAAGGATCAATGACAAGGGCATATCTTAAGATACAAGATGGTTGTGATGCTTTTTGTACATATTGTATTGTTCCCTATGCAAGGGGATCTTCTGTTAGTATGCCCCAAAAAGAGATTCTTGAGCATCTAAAAGAGTTAGATAATTCTGGATATAAAGAGGTTATTATCACAGGAATCCATACAGGAATGTATGGTCGTAATTTTAAAAAGAAATCATCACTTTTACAGCTGCTTGAAAAAATAAACAAGGAAAAACTAGTTCATAGAATAAGGTTGAGCTCCATTGAGCCCGGAGAAATCAATGAAGGTATTATCAATCTTGCCACAAATGAAAATATTTTATGTGATCATTTCCATATCCCACTGCAATCAGGTGATGATGATATTTTACAAAAGATGAAAAGACCATATGATGCCGGCTTATTTGAAGATATTATACACAAAATCCATAAAAAAATCCCAAGTGCTGGAATTGGCGTGGATACATTGATAGGATTTCCAGGAGAGAGTGACCAACAATTTCAAAACACTTATAATCTTATTGCAAAACTCCCCATATCCTATCTTCATGTTTTCCCGTTCTCTGCAAGAAAAGGCACTCCTGCCTTTAATTATGATAATAAAATTGATCCGGAAATTATAAAACAGCGATGTGCAAAAATGCGTGAACTTGGCAAGAGAAAAAAACAAGCATTCATAAAAGCCAATATTAATAAGAAACTTGAGGGACTAATACTTAATCAAACAGATAAAAAAACCGGCATGCTCAAAGCAATAACTTCAAATTATTTAACTGTTTTTTTAATAAAACAGCCTGATCTTAAAGGCAATATTCTTGATCTTAAATATGAGAAGTGTGACGATAATATAATAATTACAACGGAGATTTAATAATGGAAGATGTTTACAAAAAACTTGCGCTTCATCTTGATAATACACCAAGCGGCTATCCTGAAACAGAATCAGGAGTTGAGCTTAGAATTCTAAAGCAGCTTTTTACCAGAGAAGAGGCAGAACTAGCTTTATCACTTGTTTTAATGCTTGAACCAGTTGAGGAGATTGCAAAAAGAGCTGACAAAGATGCAAAAAAGATTGAACCCATACTCATTGAGATGGGTGTAAAAGGATTGATCCTTCATGTAAATCGAGAAGGTGTTAATACTTTTATGCTTCTGCATTTTGTTGTGGGTATATGGGAATATCAGGTCAATCGACTTACCAAAGAATTGATTAAGGATTTTAATGAATATGTCCCTTATCTTATGAAAGATCAGTATAAGCACAAAACCCAGCAGTTAAGAGTAGTACCAGTTGGAAAAGCTGTGAATACTGAATTGAATATTATGGATTATGAAGAGGTTGAAAATATAATCAAATCCCAGTCAAAAATACTCGTGGCTCCCTGTATATGCAGAAAAGAACATGAAATCATGGATGAGGGATGCGGTAAATTAATGGAGGCATGCCTGATATTCGGAAGTGGTGCATATATCTATGAAAGCCGCGGGATAGGCAGGACGATATCCCATGAAGAGGCACTTGATATTGTTCAAAAAGCAGTAAAACAAGGTCTTGTGCCCCAGCCTTCCAATGCAAAAAAACCTATTAATATCTGTCTTTGCTGCAGTTGCTGCTGCCAGATTCTGAAAAATATAAAAGAGCTTGAAGAACCTGCAAAAGTTGTCAGTTCAAATTTCCAGGCTGTTGTTGAGCATGACGAATGTACAGGGTGTCAGGCCTGTGAAGAGATATGCCCCATGGATGCCATTGAAATGGATGAAGAAGATGTTGTTGCAATGGTTAATCTTGACAGGTGTATAGGGTGTGGTCTCTGTGTAACAGCATGTGAGTTTGATGCCATCTCCCTTGCAGATAAGAAGGAAACAGAGAAAATAGAACCTCCGGCAAAACTTATGGATACTTATATGAAGATAGCTCAGGAAAAAGGCCTTTTTTAAGATCTTTCAATAATGCTCAATTTTGTTTTAGTTCAAGGAAGCCTCAATTTTTAACCGCAGACATACATTTAAGTATGTTGAGGATCAAAAATTGAGGCTGACGTAGAAATTGGGCAAAAGGGAGGATTATTCAAAGGTCTTATTAAATTCCTCTCTCTTTTTTTATGTTCTCATAGGCTTCCTGGATTTCTTTGAATTTAGTATTGGCAAATTTAATAAACTCTTCGGGAAGTCCCTTGGCTTCAATTTTGTCAGGATGATATTCATTGGCAAGTTTTCTGTACTGTTTTTTTATCTCTTCATTGGTTGAGTTTTCATCACATTTTAAAACAGCGTAATATTTATTGGCAGTTTTAACATATTTTGATTTAAGCCTTTCATAGTCATTATTTGAATAGTTGAAAATTTTTGCAGCAGTTAAAAGTACGTGCTCTTCTTCTTTTGAAATAGAACCATCTGCAGCAGAGACTCTCAGCAATACATCCATCATAAGCTCAATAATATTGGGCTGGGTTCTGAATACTGAATAAAACTGCATGGCAAATGCATCAAAACTTTCATTGGAATTGACAGCCTGCCTGAAAATATTCTGTGCTGTCTGCTGGGAGTTGGAATCAAGCTGAAGGTCTTGTTGCATGAACATATTGACGGCATTGATCTCTTTATCTGTTACTTGACCATCTACTTTGCATATTTTTGCAAGCATGGAGAAAGCAGCTGTAAAAAAAATAAGCTGGGCCTGTTCATTGGAAGATAGAGTGTCTCTTGCTCCAACCCCTGATCCTGGTCTTGATGAGAGATATGCCTGTTCTTTTTTATCCACAAATGTATGTCCGAATGCAGCTCCTGCAACTGCACCAATGGGTCCACCTAAAGCAAACCCTATTGTTCCTCCAACCATTTTACCAAACCAGCTCATCTGTATTCCTTTCAAAAAAATTCTAAACTCTTGTGTCATTTATAAAGATTATATATAAACATAAAAGTTTTTTACGTCAAACTATTAATCTATTTTAAATTATGAATTTTCAAGCAATAAGTGGAAACTCATCATTTAAAATTGAAACCTAAAAATTAATTATTAAATCATATGCTGCTTAGAAAAATTATTGGAATAATTATAATAGTGCTGAATGTTGCCGGGCTGGGATTCATACTCTATATGGCCGCTATAATGTTGAAAAATTATTTTTTTTCTAAAAAACAAATCATTGCCGTCAAAAATAGAAGCACTAAAAAAAACAGACCTGATATTGATAGTGATGATATTCTAACTGATGACGAGAATCTACTAAAGGATATGGATTTATCAGATATTGATACTCTCAATCTTGATGATTTTGAATAAGGAGATTTTAAATGAATTATCGATCTCTGTTTTGATGTAGTATTCTAATAATAAATTTTATATTTGCAGGCAGCAGGCAGCAGGCAGATTGTCAATAATCTAAGTATTGGTAATTAAGAATTCTTTTTAAGCCAGGGTTTATTCCTTCTGACCGGTTCTTTGATTGGAGCACATCTGACTTCAATACTCTCACTGCCTGCAATTTTTGATATCTCATCAAAAAAATCAGGATCACTGCTGGTTTTATATTCATCACCCAGTTTCA
>CAXMTQ010000165.1:0-5436 GCA_964196205.1 uncultured Desulfobacula sp. | reverse complement strand
TTTTTCATATAATAATAAGGTTTAGTTTATCTTGATCCATAGACAATTTTAAAATTTGAACCCGGGATGGGTCGCAATCAATTTTTTGGTGTAGGGATGCTGGGGATATGGAATAACAACGTTAGTAGATCCTGTTTCCACAATAACACCATTATGAATCACAGCAATCCTGTCACACAGATATTTTGCTGCCGCAAGATTATGGGTTATAAAAAGAAAAGTCATGTTATACTTTTTTCTTATCTGCTTCAAGAGTTTAAACAGCTGAATGGCAATAGTGGCATCCAGCATGGAGGTGGGTTCGTCAGCAACAATAAATTCAGGATCAAGTATGATAGCTCTTGCAATTGCAACTCTCTGCCTTTGCCCGCCACTCAATTGATGGGGATATCTGTTATAATATTCTCTGCCAGGAGCAAGACCCACGATATCCAGAGTATTAATGACTTTTTGTTCTCTTGAAAGGACATCCCCTATTTTATTTACGATTAAAGGCTCAAGAATAGTTTCAGAAATAGAGAGATGAGGATTTAAGGACTGGTAAGGATCCTGAAAAATCATCTGAACTTTGGAACGATAGTTTTTCAAAGCCTTTCCCTGAATATTGCTCACTGATTCGCCATTGAGTTTTATGACTCCTTTACTGGGATTTTCAAGTTTTACAATAAGCCTTCCAGTTGTGGTTTTACCACTGCCGCTCTGACCCACAAGACCAAATATTTCACCCTTTTGTATTGCCAGGTTTATATTGTTCATGGCTATAACACAGGTGCTTCCCTTTGAAAACATACTCTCTCTTAAACAATACTCCTTTGTCACACCTTTTAGTTCCATGACAGGAATCGGGCGTTTTTCTTTATCTGCCATTATTATCCTTCTTTAAAGTATCTTCAAAACAAAATGCCTGATGGGTCTGGGATAAATTTACCCAGCCCGGAGTCTGTTCTTTACATTTTTCTGAACAGCAATTACAACTGGAAGAAAAACTGCATTGTCCTGTAAGCGTTATCAAATCAGGAGCTTCCTGTATTTTGGGCACCTTGATATTTTTATCAGAATCCAGGCTAAGGTATGATGCCAATAATGTTTTAGTGTAGGGATGCACTGGACATTTAAACACCTCTTCTCTTTTTCCTTTTTCCACTATCTGTCCGCCGTACATCACACAGATATCCTCGCAGACATCTGCAACCACGGCAATGTCATGGGAAATAAAAACAACACTGGTATTCAACTCTTTTTGAATTTTTTTTATCTCTTTTAAAATCTGATCCTGAACAATGACATCAAGGGCAGTTGTGGGTTCATCTGCTATGATCAGTCTTGGATTACATGCCAGGGCCATTGCAATAATAGCTCTTTGCTTCATGCCGCCGCTGTATTGATGGGGATAATCTTTTAGACGATGTTTAGAAATATCAACCAGTTCAAACAAATTTTTAACTTTTTCATTTATATCTGTTTGTGACATTTCAGGATGATGGGTTTCTATGGCCTCAATGATCTGTTCATCAACCCTGATAACCGGATTCATGGCATTCATGGCAGCCTGAAATATCATTGAAATTTCTCTGCCCCTGAAATCCCTCCATTGTTTATCATTGAAACCAGCAAGGTTGGAACCATTAAAATAGATATCACCCTGCACAATAGATGCATTCTCAGGTAAAAGGCCCATAAGAGTCATTCCAATTGTGGTTTTCCCGCACCCGGATTCTCCTACAAATCCAAGTGACCTGCCCTGCTCTATGGAAAAAGAGATACCATTAACTGCCTTTAATAAACCTCTTTTTGTCTTATATCCAACCGTTAAGTTTTCAACATTCAGCAGATTCATATTATCTTTCCTCTTCTTCTTTTCTAAGTCTTGGATCAAGCACTTCATCCATTGCACGGCCTAACAGATAAAATGATAGGGTCAGAAGGGAGATACAAAGTCCCGGAGGTATCATCCAGTAAGGGGCCTGGAACATGTGGCCTGATTTCCAGACCCATTGAAGCATCATTCCCCAGCTTACCTGGCTTGGGTCACCAAAGCCTAAAAAGGATAAAGCTGCTTCCACCAGAATTGCAGATGTAACCCTGAAGGTCATGTATAAGAATGCCAGAGGCAGTACATTAGGCATAATATGTCTGAAAATAATCCTGATATTGGAGGCACCGGCCACCCTGGAAGCCTCAATAAAAGGCCTTGATTTCAACGAGAGGGTTTGTGATCTTATAATACGGGAGACTGCAGGCCACCTCATTATGGCAATGATAAAAACAATAATCCATATATTAAACTGACCGAATAAAGATGCCAGTATCAACAAAATTACCAGGGAAGGCATAATCATAATTATATCTGCCATACGCATGAGAATTATATCTGTCATACCTCCTGCATACCCTGATATCATTCCGATAACAGTTCCCATTACAATACTTATAAATGCCGAAGACAACCCAACAATAAAAGCGACTTTAGCTCCTTCCATAAGTTGAGCAAACAGATCCCTTCCCACATTATCAGTACCGAGAAAGTGCTGCATACTTGGACCAGTGGATTTTTTTATCAATGGATCAATACCTGTCATCGGGTCATACATGGGATCAATAAGAGGAATAAAAAAACTGGCTATTGCCATGAGCATAAATATTATTAAAAGTGTTACTCCTGTTTTTCCCAGGGGGTTTTTAATAAATATTTTCCAACCCTTTTGAAAGCGCTCTATGTATTGATTTTGTGACACAGATTTATCCTTTTGCAATCATTATTTTTCAATAAGCTGTCCAGTTTAATAAACTGTCCGATCTAATAAGTAATTCTGGGGTCCATATAAGCATAAAGTAGATCCACTATCAGGTTTGCCACAAGAACGACTGCTGCAATAAGCAGAAAACAGGCTTGAGCCAATGGGTAATCATTATTGCTCACCGCAAAAATAAGTTCCCTGCCAATGCCGGGCCATGTAAAAACCTGTTCTGTCAAAGCACCACCGTTTATGGAAAAAGCAAGACTTAACCCTACGCTGGTAAGAACCGGCAAAGCAGCATTTTTTGCAGCATGCTTATTGCGTATTACTTTTTCAGAGAGTCCTTTAGCCCTTGCAGTGATAATGTAGTCTTCCTTGAAAACACTGAGCATACTTGATCTCATTAATAAAAGATAGGAACCCAGATGAATAAAAAAAAGAGTCATTAAAGGCAGGAACATATGGTGAAGCACATCCAAGAGTTTTATAAAAATTGATGATTCTGTAATCCAGATTTCAGGAGATAAAACTCCGCCCAGGGGAAACCATCCAAGCTTGAAACCCAAAATCCACAACAGCAGCAACGCAAACCATGGGATAAAAAGGGTATGACAGACCAAAGCTGAAATGGATAAAAAATTGTCAAGTGCTGATCCTTTGTTCCAGGCAGAAATTTTCCCAAGTACTATTCCTGCATAAGCAGCTAAAACAGTTGACAACGAAAAAAGCAGAATTGTCCATGGAAGTTTGTCCATTATTATGGAGCTGACAGGTTCGCCATAATGGAAAGAAGATCCTAGATTACCCGTAAAAAAATTTTTTAAATATATAATATATTGTTCAAAGGCCGGTCTGTCCAGACCAAGCTGTTCAATGAGAAGGATCTGATCTTCAAGGGTCAGCCCGGGATCCACCATTTTTGAAATCGGTGATCCCGGAGAGAGCCTGAACAAAAAAAACAGCAGTGTAAGAATAACAAAAAAAATGATTGTTATTTCAATAATTTTTTTGAAAATAAATTTTCTGGTTCCCATGTTAAAAAAGCCTGAATATTACAAGTTTAATTTTTCGGTTTTACCACGCATAATGACCAGACACTTCCAATTCCATCTACTTTTTCAATCCAGCCTTTAAAGTTTTTAGTGGAGACAGCTTCTAATATATGTGGATTATATAAAGGAATATATGGGACATCTTCCATGAGGATTTGCTGCATTTCCCATATAACTTTTTTGCGCTCTTCACTCTCTACAATGCCTTTTTGTTCATCGGCCAATTTGTCATAAACAGGATTTGTATATCCACTCATGTTCCAGCCACGGGGCTTATTAAACCCTGAATGAAAAAACGGCCTTAAATAGTCAGGGTCAAGATTCAGCTTTCCGTATCCCAAAATAAACGCATCAAATTTTCTATTACCTTTTACAGTGTCCAACAAAGAATTAAAAGACATGGGGCGCGCAGAAACCGGCATACCAATCTTTCTCATCCACTCCTGGATCATCACCCCGGCAAAAGCCCTCTTGGGATCATAATCTGCCGGCGGGGTCAAAATCACAAATTTATCCATGACTTTCCCGGAAGGAAGTTTCAATCCTTTACCTTCAACAATATCTCCATTGGCATCCACAGGTTCTGTCTCCCATGTATATCCGGCCTCTTTAAGAATTTTATAAGCCGCTTTGATATGGCCTTCAGGGGTTAATCCCTCTCCATATCTTCGTACATTTGGATTGTGCCAGAAAACATTACCCGAGGGGACAATAGAATACATTGGAGTTCCATAGTTTTGAAGAATCCGGGTAAGAATAAAATCCTTGTCTATAATAGTGGCAATTGACTGCCGTAAAGCCTTATCATCAAAGGGCGGTTTTCTTACATTAAATCCCATATAATAGAGTGCACTTTTTTTATTCAAGAAAACCTCTATATTTGGATCTTTTTTCAGATCTTCCAGGTATCCGGGCTGAATATCCCACCAGTACATGTCTATGTCCCCCTTTTTAAGGGCCAGGATTGCAACATCACTGGTGCCGTATATTTTAAACAGGATGCTGTCAACATAGGGGCCGAGAAGTTGATTGGCTATTGTTTTTCCTGTCCCGAAAAAGTGTGGATTTTTTTTCATATGAAGATAGGCACCTTTTTTATATTCAAACAAGGTAAAAGGCCCGGTCCCAATCGGATTTTCAATAGAATGATCCTGTAAGAATTTCAAAGGCTTTTCAGCATTCATTGCTTCAACAGCAACCTGCCTCCACTCTTTTTTTGAAACCATGGGAGCTGTCAATATCCGGGAGAGAAAAATGGCAGAGGGCGCTTTAAGATGAAATACAATTGTATGTTTATCAATTGCCTCAAGTTTTTTTATTGTTTTCCATTTGCTGTAGTATCTTGGAATTTTAAAATCAAAAAAGAACTTTTTTGTAAACAGAACATCTTCACTCGTGAACTCAGAGCCGTCAGACCACTTAGCCTGACGCAGTTTCACAGTGTATGTGAGTTTTTCTTTATCAAACACAGGCTTATCTTTGGCAAGCCATGGAATCATTTCCAGAGTTTTGGGATCACGGGTGTATAACGGCTGGTAAATCAAGGATAAAATCTTTCGTGAATTTGAATCAGTCCCCAGCCACAGATTCAAAGATTTAGGCTCTTCAGGCAGGCCGATTTTTAAAAGTTTTACCTCTTCCTTTTT
>CAXMTQ010000164.1:0-5437 GCA_964196205.1 uncultured Desulfobacula sp. | reverse complement strand
TGTTTTTTTTAACTTTTGTTTTTTTGATGACAAGAATACCTGAAATCACCAATATGGTTGTTAACTATAATGCTGATATTTCCTCCATTGGCCTTATGATTGTCTATACGCTCCCAAGATTTCTGGAATTTACTATCCCCATGTCTGTTATGATATCCATCCTTTTGACATTTATGCGCATGGCAGGGGACAATGAAATAGTTGCATTAAAAGGAGCAGGAGTTTCTCTTTATAAGCTTTTGCCTACGGTTTTAGGCTTCTGTTTCTTTGGTGTGTTTTTAACCATGTGTGTTACTCTCTTTGGTGTTTCATGGGGAAACTTATCTGTTAAAAAGACAACTATTGAACTGGCAAGAACAAGTATTGATGCTGCTTTACAGGCACGACAATTTAACAGTGAATTAAAAGATGTCATGATTTATGTTGCCCATGTGGATATGAAAACAAAGGAGTTAAAGGATGTTTTTATTGAGGACAGAAGGACAAAAGGCGTGGTCAGTATTTCCATTGCCCCTTCTGGAAAAATGATCCGGTTTAAAAATAAGAATATTTATACCATAAGACTTTATGATGGTGTGATTAATCAGGTGGATGTGGATAATAATTCCGTTACCAGCCTTCAATTTGGCGATTATGATATCAATATTGATTTAAACAGCTTGAATAAAGCACAAAGGAAGATATCAAAAGATCTTGACGAGATAAGCCTTGTAGATTTGATACGATTTATCAGATCAGGCATAAAAGATAAATCTCGTTTAAGTGAGGCTTTAATGGAACTCCATGAAAAATTTTCCATTCCTTTTGCATGTTTGTCTCTTGGAATACTTGCCTTTCCTTTGGGAATTCAATCGGCTTCTTTGCGCAAATCTTCCGGGTTCAGCCTTGGGATATCTTTTTTTCTGCTCTATTATTTTCTTCTTGCAGCAGGATGGTCAGCTGGAGAGACAGGAGATTATCCTCCAATTCTTGGAATGTGGCTGCCTAATTTTATTATGGGTGGAGTTGGCGTTTATTTCCTTATTAAAAATGCAAAGGAAGAACCGGTTCAGTTTCCCAAATTTTTAACTACAGCAGTTTTGGCTGTGAAAATCAGGTTTATAAAAAAAAGATAAAATGTCATGTCTGCATAAATATTGGCTAAAAGAGTTTGTTAAATTTTTCTCCATAATTCAATTATTAATTCTGGTAGTGTTTGTATTTATTGATTATCTTTCCAGGATGGAGAGATTTTTAAATTCTGATATCTCCCTTGTCGGTGCCTTGGGATATATTCTTTTAAAAGTTCCTTTCATGTTTGTACAGTTTACACCGGCAAGTATTTTGCTTGCAACTATTACTCTTTTTGGCCTGATGAACAAAAACAATGAGCTTCTTGCTCTTAAATCCAGTGGTATAAGTGGATATTCCCTTATCAAACCAGCAGTTTTGATTGCGGTTATACTTGCTTTGCTCATGTTTTTTCTTGGAGAAACTATCATTCCTTTTTCCATGGCCAAGGCAAATTATATTAAATATAATGTAATCAAGAAGAGGAATATTCACTCTTCTGGAAAAAAGGATATATGGATAAAATCGGAAAATAAATTGATTCATATTAATTTTTTTGACCCTGTTAAACAATCTGTCGCCGGTATTACTGTTACATCATTAAGAGATAATTTTGATCTGGAATCTCGAATTGATGCACAAGAAGCCTACTATAAAGATGGAAAGTGGATAGTAAAGAATATTATAGAGCAGATACACAAAGAAAATTCCATGGATTATGATGTAAATCTATATGATGAAAAAATTATCGAATGGGCTATTAAACCGGAGGATCTTGGAGCAATCGTAAAAAAATCCGAAGAGATGAGTTTTTTTGAATTAAAAAATTATGTTAAAAAAGTTGAAGAGGAAGGGTATGATGCAACAACCTTTAAAGTGGATTTGAATGCTAAAATCGCCTTCCCTTTTATTTGTATAATCATGGTGCTGACAGGTGCTGCCACCGGTATGAGATCCTTTGCAAAAAATAATATTCCAGCTGCCATTGCCATTGGTATTGTGATTGCATTTTTGTATTGGGCTGTGTATGGATTTTGTCTCTCCTTAGGGTATGGGGTAATCCTTCCACCCATTGTCAGTGCCTGGACAACTAATCTCTTTTTTTTCTGTTTTGGGATACTTTATTTGGTCAATGCTGATTAAAAATAGGATGCTTAATAGATAAACGTAATGATTTTTTTTTATAAAATTATAATTACTCTTTTATTTGTCATTGTACTGCCGTTTTTGCCCTTTATATACTTTTTTTCTAAGAAAAGAAGGGCAACCTTGGGATCTCGGTGTGCCTTAAAAGCGGATTTTAAGTTTAAACCCAGAGGAAAAAAAAGGATCTGGGTACATGCGCTTTCTGTTGGAGAGGTTATCTCAGCCCTGCCTCTTATTAAAGAATTAAAAGAGCAATCCCCGGATCTGGACATTGTTTTTACAGCTTCAACAAAGACCGGGTTTGATATGGCTGAGCAGCTGTTTTTAAAAAACAGAGGTTTGAAAAATGCCGGTTTGGAAAATGAAGGTTTGGTCAATCAATTGGGATATTTTTCCTTTGATCTTGGATTTTGTGTTAACAAAATCAGCAGTCAAATAGATCCAGATGCAGTAGTGCTTGTTGAAACAGACCTGTGGCCCAATTTTTTATATAAAATGAAGAGAAGGAAAACAGCAGTAGTATTAATCAATGCCAGGCTTTCAAAACGATCTTTAAAAGGGTATCTGGTTTTTAAAAAATTTTCTTCCATGTTTTTTTCCTCTTTAACTGAAATCATGGCACAAACACAATTGGATAAAAAACGGTTTCAATCCCTGGGCATAGATGAAAAGAAGATATCTGTTGTGGGTAATATCAAGTTTGATCAAATCCATGAAAAGATGGATGAACAAACTGTTAAAGTTATGAAGGATAGTTTTTGTGTCCAAAAGGAAACAAAAGTTTTAATTGCAGGCTCCACACATGAGGGAGAAGAAAAAATTCTTTGCAGTGTATATAAAAAAATCAAAAAGAAATTTCCAGAATTTTTAATGATTATTGCTCCAAGAGATCCCAAACGCAGCTCTGTAATACTATCTTATTTTTTGTCCCATGATGTTAATGCAGAATTTATGTCAACCGTGGAAAAGTCCAGCAGGCGATATGGTGTGATACTGGTGGACAGGATGGGTGAGTTGTCAAGACTGTATGCCATATGTGATGTGGCTTTTATCGGGGGATCAATGGTCAGGCAGGGAGGGCATAACCCCCTGGAACCGGCAGCTTTTTCCAAACCAGTTCTTTTTGGAGTTGATATGTCAGATTTTTTGTTGATTTCAAATATGCTCATGGAGAGTGGTGGTGCAAGAAGAGTCGAGTCTGAAATCCAACTGGAAAAAGAGATTGAAACCATATTGGAAAACAATAAGACAGGTCAGTATATGGGCAGCCGGAATTTTGAAATTTTTTCAAGAAATTCCGGTGCTGTACAAAGAACCATAGAGAATATGAAAAGCCTTAATATTCTGTAGGGTCTGTGCAAGATGTAACACTTATTTTTTTACAGACCCTTAGACCAGGAATCACTCCTATTTGGATTTAATGTAAAGATAGCATCAGAACAGATCAAACAGCTTCCAGCCGTTCAAGGAAAGATTTCTGAAGAGCAGCAGGAATATTATAATAAATATCTTTTTTTAATCCGCGCATATCTCTGTTTTTTACACGGTTTGCCTGGTACCATGTCATTGGTTTGATATCATCAAGATCCAGCAGGCAGATTTTCTTATTTTTGAAAATTAGATTTGACATCCGTATATCCCCATGAATCAGATTCAGATTTCTGATTTTTTTCATCAGCTCTACAACAAGATTCATTGCATATTCAATTTTGGCATGGGATTTTTCTTTGGTTTTAAAATACTCTTTTCCAGTTATACCCTCAACATATTCGTACATAAAATAAGACATGCCGCGCAAAGGACCGATGCGCGTTTCAACATATGCAACAGGTGTGGGCACCCATATATTATTATCCAGTAAAATTTTTGAAAACCGCCAGTTTCTGCTGGCCCGTGTTGGTCTGAAATATCTCCTGAACCGGTGCAGATTGGATTTATAATTATGACGTTTGATTACAATTTTTCTACTGTCCAACTGGACAATACCCAGTTTGCTTTTAAAATTATTCTGCATCATATGAGTTGAGTCATTGTCGAGAAATTGACCAGGGTTATTCAAAAGATCCAGCATATTTTCAGACATGGACTGGTTGTTGCAGGTTACAAATTTTGAGAATAATTTTTTGCTGTATTCATCCATTATTGTCTAATCTCTCTTTATTGAGCTGAGTAATATGCGATTTTTAATGCAGGTTTTTTTTATAGAATTCTTCATGGCTTTGCCCCACTCTTTTCCATGTATATAATTTTGCTGTTTTTCTTGCATTTCTGCCTATCCTCAGCCTGTTTTCCTTTGAATTTAATATATGCAGGCATTCATCAAGAGACGAGTTTTTGTTCATTATCAGACCGTTCTTATTATGTTCAATAAGATCAGATATTCCTGAATTTGCGCTTACAATCACTGGCAGCCCGCAGGCCATTCCTTCAAGGATACTCATGCCAAAGGCTTCAGAAAGTGATGGCAGCACCACAATATCGGCCAGGGCATAATATTTTTTTACATTTTTTATCATCCCGGTAAACGCCACTTTTTTTTCAAGGTCATATTTTTTTACAAGTTTTTTATATCTGGCAAGCTTATCACCACTGCCCACAACAAATAATCTCATATTCCCGCTGATTTCAGGCAGAATCCTGTCCAGCCCTTTTCGCTGGAAGGCTGAGCCCACAAACAGTACAGCAAGTTCATCCCCATAAAGATGATTCTCTTTTCTTGCCTGATCTCTATGCTTTTTTATGGTGTCAGGGTTAAAACAGTCTGTATCAACACCAGGGGGTATTGTAACAATATTGTCTGTGCGGCCATAATATTTTTTAATATCCTTTGAAACTGCCTGGGAAACAGAAACCAGCCAGGGCGATTTCATCTGGCGTTTTTCAAGCATAAGATAAAGAAGACTTCTCAAACTCAAATATTTCTGATCCATTTTTCTAAAAAATGAATATTTTTCCAGCCCTTCGAGATATGAAAAGCTGTGAAGAGTTACAATATCCTGGGTATAGTTTCTCTCATGGGAATGTACTATATCATATTCATGACTGGGAACCAGTTTTCTGGTTTCCCTTATAAATGAAAGCGTATTAAGAACACTTGAAAAAGTGAAGTGCGAAGGAACTTGATGGAAGGTTATTTCTTTTAAAAGTGATGGTTCACACTTACAGGCATATACATGGATATCGTGTCCCCGGCGGTTTAAATCCCTGACAAGTTCCACCACATACCGCTCCTTACCCCCTG
>CAXMTQ010000163.1:0-5510 GCA_964196205.1 uncultured Desulfobacula sp. | reverse complement strand
ACTGCGAAGGCGAATGGCTTGCCATGTGTGATGATCCTGAGGTCGGTGGCCAGGGTATGCCAAAGCTTGTGGGGTGTGCTGCTCTTGAATATATGGTTGGTGCAAACTCTGCGTTTATGCTTTACTACGGCATGACCCACGGTGCTGCAAAACTTGTGGAAGCTTTTGGTGATGAGAACCAGCAAAAGCTTTACATGAAAAAAATGTTTGCAGGGGAATGGGGAGGCACCATGCTTTTAACAGAACCTGAAGCAGGATCTGATGTTGGAGCACTCACAACCACAGCGGTCAAAAAAGATGATGGCACCTATTTAATCCAGGGATCAAAAATTTTTATCTCTGCCGGAGAACATGATCTTTGTGATAATATTATTCACCCTGTTCTTGCAAGAATTGAAGGCGCTCCTGCTGGAACCAGAGGAATCTCCCTCTTCCTGGTTCCCAAATATCATGTTAATGAAGACGGCAGTCTTGGTGATTTCAATAATGTTGTATGTACAGGGCTTGAACATAAAATGGGAATCCATGGTAATTCAACTGCATCTCTCTCCCTTGGAGAAAAAGGAGAATGCACAGGCACTCTTCTTGGAGAAGTGAACAAAGGTATGGCAGGAATGTTCAAGATGATGAATGAATCCCGTGCCTTTGTTGGTATGCAGGGATTTGCAGTTGCTTCTGCTTCCTATATGTATGCCCTTGATTATGCAAGGACCAGAATTCAGGGAAGACATCTTCTTGCAGGCAAAGACCCTGAGGCAAAAGATGTTACAATTATCAACCATCCTGATGTAAAACGTCAACTTTTGAATATGAAGGTTTACACTGAAGGGATGCGCTCTTTGATCTACTATTACGGCAAATGCTCGGATCTTGTCCACACCACAGATGATGAAAAACTCAAAGCTGATACCAGTGCATTGATTGAAGTTTTAACCCCCATTGTTAAAGGGTATATCACAGACAAATCTCTTGAAGTCTGTTCTCATGGTGTACAGGTATATGGAGGTTATGGTTATATAAGTGAATTTCCTGTAGAGCAGCTCATGAGGGATACAAGAATATTCATGATTTATGAAGGTACCAACGGCATCCAGGCCATGGATCTTATAGGCAGAAAACTCTCCATGAACAGGGGTGAAAGCTTTAAATATTTTATCACTCAAATGAGAAATACCATTAAAGAAGCCAAGGGAGTTGAAGGCATTGAAGGACTGGTTGAAAAAGTTGACAATGCTGTATCAAGACTTGAAATACTTGCCCTGGAAATAGGAACAAGAGCAAGATCAGAGAAAGCTTTGAATGCATACGCCTTTGCACACCCTTTCCTTGAAATAACAGGAGATGTGACCTTTGCATGGATGCATTTGTGGAGAGCTTCCATTGCTGTACCCAAACTTGTTAAAAAAGCCGGTTCCCTTGAAAAGCAAGCTGTTGCAAAAAAAGCTGAAAAAAATAAGGATGCAGCCTTTTATGCAGGCCAGATTGCCTCGGCAAAATTTTTCATTAATACTCTTTTACCTTCAGCATATGGCAAGATGGATGCTATCCTTGAAGGAGATACCAGTGTTGAGGATATATTAAGCGTTTCATTCGGCTCAAAATAAAATCAGGTCACAAGTATTTTAGCAATATTAATGGTATAAACATTTATCTGTTTTAAAAGATCCATAAAGTCAAGATGTGTCTCATGGGTCTTAAGGGATTTACCTTTTTTTTGGAGAACCCGGTGCATGTGTTTTAATCTGAACTGGGTTTCAAGCTCATTGTATTCAGTTTCTTTTACCATTATTGTGTTGGCAATATCCTTATCTTTTTCTTCAAATGTGTCCTGCAGACGACTGATCTGTTTAGTGACTTTGCCATGATACCTCATCAAGTCTTCCTTACCCTCTGTGGAAAATTCAACTTTAAGACCCTTTTTCTTTTTAAGCAGTGGAAGCATATTTCTGTGGATGATATCCCCTATACTTTCCATATCATTTGTTACAGAGGTCATTCTAAACACCTCTTCAGCCTCATCCTCATTTAATTCCTGCCTGGCAATTTTCATGAGATATTCATGAATTTTTTCATCAAGAAAATCTATTTTTCTCTCTCTTAAATCAATGCCCTCCTGAAGTGTCAAATGTTTAAAAATCATATCATTACTGGGGATTTCTCTGATCAGGCGATCCTTTTCATCTTTGGGTATGTTTGGATTTGCTCTGATAAGATCAGGATCTGAAATAAATGGAATAATAATGGCATTGAGCATCCTGTTAAGAAGTTGTGCCATCCTTGCTATTTCAGTACGTACAAGATCAATGGCAAGACTTGGAGTCTCTATCATTGAATCATCAAGATGGAATACCTCGATTTCAGAATCCCATGGTTTCTTCTCAAATTTTGCAGGAAGGATTTTCATTATAATGGATGCAAGCAGCCCTGTAAAAGGTAAAATTGCAATACCAACGCTTATATTGAATATGGTGTGGGCATTGGCAATCTGCCTTGCCATTTGCGAAGAACCAAAAAAGGCAGATACATGAGTTATCAATTTTGCAAAAGAGGGTATCCAGAATATAAAAAGCAGTACACCAACAACTTGAAACAAAACATGGGCAATGGCTACTCTTTTAGCCTCCCGGGATGTGCCGATACTTGCCAGGGCTGCTGTGATGCAAGTCCCTA
Organism: uncultured Desulfobacula sp.; assembly: GCA_964196205.1. Lineage (GTDB taxonomy): Bacteria > Desulfobacterota > Desulfobacteria > Desulfobacterales > Desulfobacteraceae > Desulfobacula. The sequence goes on along the minus strand of CAXMTQ010000163.1, from coordinate 2,840 downwards.
TATTAGCTCCGAGAATAAGAGGAATCCCTGCTTCAATAGTTATGAATCCCTGCTGTGCCAGAACAATAACAATACCTGTAAATGCGCTGCTGCTCTGGATCAAAGCTGTAAACAGGCTGCCCACAATTATGCCAAGGAATGGATTTTCAAGACCTTTTATCATATCTATAAACCCTGGCAGAGTTCTAAGGGGTGACATGGAATCACTCATGAGTTTCATCCCAAAAAAGAGTATTCCAAATCCCAGAATTATATTACCGATTTCCTTATATTTATCATTTCTGGCAAACATTTTAAGGGCAAAGCCAAAAGCAATCATACCAAGGGCATAATCGGTTAATTTAAAGGCAATGAGTTGTGCTGTGACAGTTGTTCCAACATTGGCACCAAAAATAACACCAATGGATTGGGTAAAAGTCATTAATTCAGCCTGGACAAAACTTACAAGCATTACAGTGGTGGCGCTGCTGGACTGTATTACCATGGTAACAAAGGCTCCTGCCACAAAAGCAAAGCATCTGTTACTGGTCAGGGCTGCAAGAATGGATCGCATTTGGCTACCGGCAGTCTTTTTCATTCCTTCGCTCATCATTTCCATGCCGTAAAGGAAAAAAGAGAGTCCGCCAAACAGTCCCATGATAAGAAATCCCCATGCAATTCCTGAACTTTGCGACGCTGACACACCTGTGCTCGCAATTGCCGAGCCAATGATAAAACAAACTAATAAAAGAGAAATTATAATTTTGTTCATAAGACATCATTTACCGTATTGGTATAACAATATCAAGTTAATACCAGATTTCAAAACTTGTAAAATGTTTGTGCCTGTGCTAAGTATTGAGCCTTAGTACAATGGTAAATTCAAGAGGTAATGATGAAAGGTAATCCACCTGTTTGTATCGGCCATCTAAAAATTGTTGATCATCTTAATTTTAGGAGTTGTCAATAAAAACTAAGAATTATTCAAGGGGGTTTCCATGAAAATTACTGATCCGGATGTCATAAAAAATGGTGAAAAGGATCTCATTCACGCTGTAAAAGATGACCTTGACCTGGATATAGTCAAAAAAATCATGCAAAATAAGATGAACGCAGAAAGTATCTCATCTAAAGGTGGGGAAATTGTTGTTCATAACAATGAAATTGCCTTCAGGCTGGATTTCAGTATTGAGATAAGCGACAGCCTCATGTTTGACAGACATGGCAATTATATTCCTGGACCTGATGAAGAAGATGCACTTCCAATTGATGATCTTGACACGTTTACAGATGAACCTGACCCGGAAACAGATCTTGAACCCGGTTCTGAAGCAAAAATTGAGGATGACCTTTACCTGAAAACTGAGGTGGAAACTACATCAGACTATGAATCAGAGACTGAACTGAAAGGAGAACCAGAGTCTGAAATAAGTGAAAATGATGATATCCAGGATAATATTGTTGATGAAGGTATCGATGATATACTTAAAGAAAGCCGTGATTTCTGGGAGAACAAAAAAGATGAATGATGATGCAGTCGATATCAAAGAATTAAAAATTTAGAATCAGGAACTCCCCCCTTTAAACAGGCAAACTTTTAACAGCGGGCAATCCCTGCAAAGTGGTTTCCTGGCATTACAAATTTCCCTGCCAAAATAGATAAATTGTAAAGATATATCACTCCAGGACATTTCAGGAATTAAATTCATCAACTCATACTCAATTTTTACCGGATCTTTTTTTTCTGTCAGGCCGAGACGGTTGGAAATTCTTAAAACGTGAGTGTCCACAACAATTGTCTGATGCCCAAAAGCTGCAGACAAAACCACATTAGCTGTTTTCCTGCCTACTCCGGGCAGTTTAACAAGTTTATCCATATCTTCAGGTACTATTCCGCCATGCTCATTTAAAATTTCAAAGGCACAGGCTTTAATATTTTTCGCCTTATTATTATAAAAACCTGTGGAATATATTATCTGTTTTATGGAATCTAAGGGCGCCCTGCTCAAGCTGTCAGGATCAGGATACTTTTTAAATAATTTTTTTGATACCTTATTCACCTGATTGTCTGTACATTGTGCTGACATAATGGTAGCAATAAGCAGTTGAAAAGCGGTTTCATGCTCAAGCTGAGTATTGACAACAGGATATCTCTCCTTTAATATTTGAACAATTTTTTTTATTTTTGATGCGTTTAATTTCACAAAGTATTTATATATGAAGATGACAAAAACCTCAACAATCTGTTCAAGGTAATAAGAGGTAAAACCATTGGAAAACAAAATAAAAGGACAAATAAAAGGCTTAGGTCTTAGCTCAGGTGGATTGGACAGCATCCTCTCTGCCATGCTGCTTCAAGACCAGGGTATTGAAATAACCTGGATCAGCTTTGAAACTCCTTTTTTCTCATCAGAGTCTGCCAAAAAAGCTTCCATACAAACCAATATCCCTCTGATAACACTTGATATCACAAAAGAGTATATGGAGATGATGAAAAATCCCAAAGCCGGGTTTGGTAAAAATATGAACCCCTGCATGGACTGCCATACATTGATGTTCTCCATGGCAGGAAAAATTCTTCAAAAAAAAGACTTTCATTTTATATTCAGCGGTGAGGTTTTAGGACAAAGACCAAAATCCCAAAATAGAAATTCATTGCGCTATGTGGAAAAAAACTCAGGTTATCAAGGATTAATTTTAAGACCTTTGAGTGCAAAATTACTGCCGGAAACCACAGTTGAACAAAATGGCATGGTTGACAGGACAAAGCTTTTAAATATTTCAGGAAGGTCAAGAAAAATCCAAATGCAGATGGCCAGAAAATATGGAATTAAAGAGTATCCATCTCCTGCCGGCGGCTG
>CAXMTQ010000162.1:0-5583 GCA_964196205.1 uncultured Desulfobacula sp. | reverse complement strand
ATCAATGGCATCGGCCTGCATAAGGATTTCCATCAATTCAGGGCTTGAAGAGACATCCATGCCTATTTCAGTCAGAATTCTCTTTGCGTTTTTATCAATTCTTTTATAGGTGCGTTTTTCTATGGAGAGGGCGTCCATATCTTTCATTCGTTCTTTGGCAATATCTTCTTCAGGGCTTTTTGGATATTCTTCTGCAATTTTTTTATAAAATCTTTTTGCCTTTTGGAATTCATAATTTGATTCAGCTTCCACTGCTGCATCAAGTAGTCTAACAATCTTTCCGCTCCTTTTTTTCATTACATAAAACCTCCTTTACAGGGTTGATTCCAATATTTAATATCCTCTGCTCGACACAAACCTGACCGACAGAGGATATTGACTTTTTTTACTCTTTTAATTTGGAAGTTATTGCAGGCACAACTTCAAAAATATCACCCACAATACCATAGTCACACTTGCCAAAAATCGGTGCATCTTTATCTTCATTTATGGCAACAATAACCTTTGATGTCTTCATGCCGGCAAAATGCTGCACAGCACCTGATACTCCACAGGCAATGTAGAGTTTCGGGCTTACGGTTTTCCCGGTCTGTCCCACCTGCATGGAGTGGGGAGCAAAGCCTGCATCCACGGCAGCCCTTGAAGCTCCTACAGCAGCACCAATCAGGTCAGCACACTCTTCAAGCATTTTATAGTTTTCAGCAGCTTTAATGGCTCTACCTCCCGTGATGATAACCGGGGCTTCAGTAAGATCCAGTTTTTCTGTGCTGCCTTTTTTGGTCTCTATGATTTTAATAAATCCCGGGTCTTTCACATCTGCATTGAATTCAATAATATTTCCGGCAGCAGGTGCCTCTGCAGGTTCAATGGAGTTGGGACGGATAGTGCAGAGGAAAAAATCTCCATTTATTTTAAGATCTGCAAAGGTCTTGCCTGAAAAATGGGATTTTCTGGCTCTCTTTTCTGTAATATTGATCTCTACACAGTCTGATACCAGCGGTACGTCCATGGCAGCTGCAATTCTGGCAAACAGATCTTTGCCTGTTGAGCTTGCAGTACCAAGAACAACTTTTAAATCATACTCTTTAACGGCTGCAGTTATTGCCTGCGACTGCAGATCAGGGCTGGCTGCAAAATTCCCTGGAGCTGTAATGCTGATAATATGTTCTGCACCATAGAGGGCAAGTTTATCTTTAACTTTTGCGGCATCATCATCAAGGACAAGGGCATAAATTTCCTCTCCTTGAGCTGCAGTAAGAATGCCAAGAGTTGTATCCTTGACTTCACTGTTGTCTATTTCAATTAAAACTCCTGTTTTTGACATATCTTTTCTCCCTATAATACCTTTTCATCCTGTTTAAGAATTTTGACAAGCTGGGCTGCCTGATCATCCACAGATCCCTCAATCATTTTTGCACCTGATCTTTCAGGGACTAATTCCAATTTTTCTATTTCAACCATTGCCTGAGATGCATCAAGGTCAAGGGATGAAAGTTCGATTTCCCTTATCTCTTTTTTCTTGGCCTTCATGATATCAGGAAATTTTGGATAACGGGGCTCGTTTAATCCCCTGTCAGCACCTATAACGCAAGGGAGATTCATCTCAATCACCTGTTTTTCCCCACTGCCGATTTCCCTTTCAACAACAGCCTTTCCATCATCAATGGAGAGAGAAGAGACTTCATTGACAACAGGCATTTCAAGCAGTTGAGCAAGGCGGTACTGGGTCTGAAAGCTTTCTGTATCCACAGAGCCTTTTCCGGTGAAGATAAGATCTCCTGCACCATCCTGCTCTATTGCAGCCTTCATGGCTTTTGCAGTTAAACTGCTGTCCAGAAACTGGCTGTCAGTCTTTACAAGGATTGCTCTGTGGGCGCCCATGGCCAGAGCACCACGGATAGTCGATACAGCAGCATCTTTGCCCACAGTTACAATAACTACCTCTCCATCGTTTTTTTTCAACCAGGCTCACCGCTTCTTCAACCCCGTATTCATCATAGGGGTTGGCTATAAATTTAATCTCTGAATCTTCAAACCCGGTGTCTGCTATCAGTCTTATGCTTGCTGCAGTGTCGGGTACATGTTTTACACATACAAATATGTTCATGGGTATTCCTTTTTCAGCTTTTCATTTTTTTGTTTTCAGGATCATACAGCGGCATGGTAACAACCTTTGCTTTACGCGCTCTGCCCAGTATTTCAATATCCATATCTGTTCCGGCCGTTGAAAATTCAGATTTTACATAGCCAAGAGCAATACTTTTTTCCACCCTGTGACCATAACCGCCTGAAGAAGTCATGCCGATTTTTTCACCATCCTTAAGAATAGGGTTATATCCCCATGGATCACTGTCATTTGCTTCAACTACAAGGCATACAAGTTTGAGATCAATCCCCTTCTCTTTCTGCCTGATAATTCCCTTTTTACCGATAAAATCTTTTTTGTCAAGCTTTACAGTCCATGCCACATTGGTTTCAAGGGGAGTATGATGAACATTCATCTCACTCTTCCATGCCAGATAGCCCTTTTCAAGCCGCATGGAATTCATGGCATGCATGCCAATAAATTTTATATCAAACTCCTTGCCTGCCTCAGTCAGGGCATTATAAACCGCAACTTGCTGTTCAATGGGATGAAAGATTTCAAAGCCCAGCTCTCCCACATAATTCATGCGGTTAATACGGCATTTTGTGCGGCCCACATAGATCTCTTTGCTTGTTGAAAATTTAAATGCCTCATTGGATACATCGCCATGGCAGGATTTTTCTAGAACTTTGCGGCTGTCCGGCCCCACAAGCACAAGGCACCCCATTTTATAGGTAAGATCATCCATTAGGACGGAATTATCAGAGGGCAGATTTTCAAGCAGCCAGTGCTGGTCATGTTTTTTACCCACACTTGCTGTTACACAGAAAAATTCATTTTCACTGATTCTTGTAACAGTCATATCAGATTTAAAATTACCATTGTGATCCAGCATGGGAGTCAGGGCAATGGCACCATCTTTTTGCGGTATTTTCTGACAGGTCATATTATTTAACCAGTCAACAGCACCTGATCCTGAAATTTTTGTTTTTGCAAACCGTGTAAGATCAATTATGCCAACTTTCTCCATGGCATGTTTACACTCATTTTTTACATGTTTAAAAGCGTTGGAACGTCTCCATGATGGAGTTTCGTACCCATCTTCGCCATCTGGTGGAAAATAGTTGGGGCACTCCCATCCATAATAGTCTCCAAACACGGCATTGGCCTGTTTCTGGTATTCATAAATGGGACTTACCCTGTTGGGTCTTGCAGCATCCCTTACTTCATTGGGGAAAAACGCACTGTAAAGCTCAGCATAGGTGTCTGCAATTTTTTCAGTGTTATATGCCCAGTTGGCATAGGAACCAAATCGTCTTGAATCAACATCCCACAGATCAATTTCAGGCTCACCGTTCATGATCCATCCTGCAAGGTAGTGACCAATTCCGCCTGCCTGGGTAACTCCAAAGCTGTATCCGCATGCCTGGAAAAAGTTTTTCAATGGAGCAGTTGGTCCAACAAGGGGATTCCCGTTTGGAGTATAAGTAATGGGGCCTGCTGTCACATGTTTAAATCCTGTATCTCCCAATACGGGAAATCTTTCAATACCATTCATGATGCAGTCAGATATATTGTCGATATCCGGGTTTATCTCCTCCTGGGCATAATCCCAGGGCACACCATGTTTTTTCCACTGCTGCCCGTTGGCTTCATACATACCAAGAATCAAAGAATCCATCTCCTGGCGAAGATAGATAGATTTATCAGGGTCGCGTATCAGTGGAAGCATGGTTTCAGCCTCAGCAATTGCATTTATTTTTTCATATAAAATATGTGTATGGGCAATGGCAATGGATGGTATCTCTATGCCCACCATTTTGGAAACTTCCGGAGCCCAGAGACCTGCTGCATTAACTACACATTCACAGGTAATATCCCCTTTATCAGTTTTAACCAGCCATTCACCTGATTTTTTTTGCTCAATAGCACTAACCATTGTGTGCAGGTTGATCTCAGCTCCATGCTGCCTTGCACCTTTTGCCATTGCCTGTGTCAGAGAGTTAGGATCAACATCTCCGTCATCTGGCCAGTAAAGCCCTCCAAGCAGACCATCGGTTTGTATAAAGGGGTGCATCTTCTTGATCTCTTCCGGGGTAACATAACTTACATCCATCCCGAGGCAGCGGTTCATGGAGTAATAGTATCCAAGTTCATCCATACGTCCGGGATTGTCAGCTGTTCTGATTGATCCTGTTGTATGCCAGCCCACGTTCTGCCCTGTTTCAGCTTCAAGCTGCTTGAAAATTTCAATACTTTTAATGTTTATTTGGGTGCAGTAATAACTTGGATGAAAAAAAGATACATTCCCTGCTGCCATCCAGGTGGAACCAGAAGTCAGTTCATGTTTTTCAAGAAGAACAACCTCATCTTTCCATCCATATTTTGCCAGGTGATAAGCAACACTGACTCCAATTACTCCGCCACCTATTACAACTGCTCTTGCATTGGTTTTCATGACTCCCCCTTTTTTATTAATTTTTAGATATTAATTAAATTTTATACTTAATAATTTTGTAATCTCCGGTATAACCTCCAGGGCATCTGCAACCACATAATAGTCAGAGTTTGGCATAATGGGATGCATTATTATCGGTATTTATCGTAATTATTATGGTTGATGTTTTCATGCCGGCAAAATGCTGGATGGATCCGGATATTCCGCAAGCAATATAAACTCTGGGACAGACTTTTTCGCCGGTCAGCCCCACCTGCATGGAATAAGGCACCCAGCCGGAATCAACAGCTGCTCTTGATGCACCTACGGCCCCATTCAGTTTTTCTGCACATTTCGAAAGGATAGAAAAATTATCACCATTTTTCATCCCCCTTCCTCCGGCAATAATTATATCTGCCTCTGAAAGGTTTATGTCTGCACTTTTGTCATTTCCCCCTGTTTGAATCAATTTGAGTTCTTTTGCATCAAGATCAATTCCATCAAATTTTAAAATCCTGGTATCTGTCTGTGCCTTGACAGGTTCCACAGCATTGGGTTTTACACCAAATATCGGTATATTCCCTTCTGTTTTAATTGTGGCAATGGCTTTACCTGAATATTGTAACGTTTTTGCAAGGCAGTTTTTTGTGTGACCGTCTGGCTGAAGATCAACATCAATGCAGTCCATGACAAGAGGGGCATCAAGCTGTGCTGCTATCCTGGGCAAAAGATCTTTGCCCATTGGTGTACAAAGACCAAATACGGCATCAATATGGAATTTTTCTACAGCTTTGACCATGGCTTTTGCTTTTACAACAGGATTGTGTTGAAGTTCAGATTCAAGCACTATATCGACAATATTTGCAATGCCAAAGTAGTTTAGATCAGGTTTTAAGGCTTGAATATCTGCATTGATAACAAAGGCAAAAAGCTCACAATTTTCCTCTCTTGCAAAGGTAATCATCCCCAAACAGGTTTCTTTAACTTTCTCCCTGTTTGATTTTGAAATATCTGTCTCAATGATAACAGCGATATTTTTCATGATATCACCTTTGCTTCA
>CAXMTQ010000161.1:0-5588 GCA_964196205.1 uncultured Desulfobacula sp. | reverse complement strand
CAGTGAATCAATATGATACTTTTGCAAATGAATCTAAAATTATTGATATTTTGGGCAATGTCATGGAGTGGACATCTGATATGGAAACTCCGCCATTTAAATCAAAACAAAACGCCAAATACTGTATTGCCAAGGGTGGAGCATGGAATGCCAGAGATGATGTGACCATAAGTTCAAGAGTTTTATTCAAACCCGGGTTCACATCAAATACCATAGGTTTTCGATGTATTTCAGAAATTTTTCTGTAATTTGAGTTTTGATGGATGATATTTGTAATGTAAAAATAGGGATGCAATAGTGAAAACATAGGAACATATGGATGAATTAACCCAGAAATATCTTGATTTTCTGATTATTGAAAAAGGTCTATCTGACAATAGTGTTGAATCTTATTCAACAGACCTTGTCCAATACATCACGTTTCTTGAGAAAAGCAGCATTAATAATCTTGATGAAGTTGACAGTGCAGTAATCCTTGCGTGGCTTATAAATCTAACAAAAAAAGGACTCTCAGCTAAATCAAGGGCCAGACACTTGATCACAGTACGGGGATTATATAAGTTTTTAATCAATGAAAAAGATGTTTCACACAACCCTTTAAAAAATGTGGATATTCCCAAAATCGGTTTTTCCCTGCCTAAAATTATGAGTATCAAAGAAGTTGAAAATCTTCTGGATGCTCCTGATATCTCAAAACCAAGAGAGCTAAGAAATTGTGCAATGATGGAACTTATGTATGGTGCCGGTTTAAGAGTGTCTGAACTCATATTAATGAACCTTCATGACATTAATCTTGATGCAAATTATATACGTGTAATGGGAAAAGGCTCCAAAGAGAGAGTCATCCCTATTGGATCCAAGGCAAGAACCATGAATCAAAAATGGATTAAAGAGGGACGTCCTTCTCTTTTAAAGAAAACCTCATCTTCATATCTTTTTACTGCAAGGGCAGGAAAGCCCATGACCAGGCAATCTTTCTGGAAAATCATTAAAAAATATGCTCTTCTTGCCAATATTGCCAAAAACATCACCCCGCACACCCTGCGCCACTCCTTTGCCACACATCTGCTCGAAGGCGGAGCAGACTTAAGATCGGTTCAAACCATGCTTGGGCATTCAGATATATCAACCACACAGATATATACCCATATCTCAAGGGAATATTTAATGAAAATGCATGAAAAATATCATCCAAGGAATTAAAAAGGCGACAGAAGCCTTATGTTGTCTGTTTGATTTAACAATCAAAATTTCCATGTTGCTTATTAAATTTCTTTTGTGTTATTAAATATGGTTGGTTTTTACATTTCATGAAAAGCTTTTCACACAAATTTTATATGGAAACAAAAAAAACACCTATGGAAAATCAAAAACTTTTAAAAGAACTATTACTGCAGGTAAAAAAGCCTTTTTATGCTGTTAATAATCAAGATGAGGTTAAATTGATAACAGAGGATAATGATTTTTTTATCAATGATTTTAATCAGGAATCTTTTTCCCAAATCAAAGCATTTGTTCCTGCTGTAACACCTGAAACTCTTGGTGATGAAAAATTTAAAAAAAGACATTCCATAAAATATCCATATATTGCAGGAGCCATGGCCAATGGAATTACATCTGCTGCCATTGTAAAAACCATGGCAGAAAATGGTATGATTGGCTTTCTTGGGGCCGGAGGGCTCCCTCTTGAAAAAATTGAAGAAAATATAATTGATCTGAACAACAGTTTGCCTGACAAACCTTTTGGGTTTAACCTGATTCATTCACTTGCTGATCATGATCATGAAATGGCAACAGTTGAACTCTATTTAAAACACAATATTAAACTTATAAGTGCTGCTGCTTTCATGCGCATGACACATGCTCTTGTTTATTATAGAATTAAAGGAATATATAAAAATGACCAGGGAAGGATTGTAACTCCCAATAATATTATAGCCAAGGTGTCAAGAGTTGAAATTGCCAGTCAGTTTTTTTCGCCACCCCCAATGAAACTTGTAAATATTCTTCTTGAAAAGGGTTTGATCACAAAAAAGGAAGCTGACCTGTCCCAATATATTCCCATGGCCCAGGATTTGACAGCAGAAGCTGATTCCGGAGGACATACAGACAATCGCCCTGCCCTGACTTTATTACCCACCATGATGGCTTTAAAAAATGAATTCATGGAAAAATTTAATTACCAGGAACCATTATGTGTCGGGCTTGCAGGCGGCATCTCAACTCCTCAGTCAGCTGCTGCTGCATTTTTAATGGGCGCTTCCTATATATTAACAGGTTCCATTAATCAATCATGTGTTGAAGCAGGAATCTGCGAAGATGTTAAAAAGATGCTGTGTCAGGCGCAGCAGGCTGATGTGGCAATGGCTCCTGCCGCTGATATGTTTGAAATAGGAGCACGTGTCCAGGTATTAAAAAGAGGGACAATGTTTCCTGTAAGGGCTGAAAAACTTTATAAATTTTATAACAACTTCAACAGTTTTGATGAAATTGATGAAAAATCAAAGCGGGAAATTGAAGAAAAATTTCTACAGGCAAATTTCACAGATGCCTGGAATTCAACCAAAGATTTTTTCAATAAAACCGGAAATATTAAAGAGATTGAAAAAGCCCGGAATGATCCAAAACATAAAATGGCTCTTGTTTTCAGATCATATCTTGGACTTTCATCAAAATGGGCTATTAAGGGTGATGCCAAACGAAAAATGGATTATCAGATCTGGTGCGGTCCTTCCATTGGAGCTTTTAACCAGTGGGTAAAAAATAGTTCTCTTGAGAGCCATGAAAATCGCAAATCCGCTGAAATAGCCTTAAACATTTTATTTGGTGCCTGCATATCCATTAGATCCTCTATATTAAGAACCCAGGGAATCAAAGTTCCAATAGATTCAGGTGGATTCAAACCCATGAAAAAACATGAAATTCTAAAGTTTATCTGATTTTTGAATCTATCCCGGTTTCCGTTTGATTTGTGCAACTGCGATAACATTAATATGGTAAGGTTCTACGGAGTAAATCATTGCATAAGAAAATTTATATTGGCAGCCCAGCAAAAAATATCAAGATATATAACATGGCAAGCAATAGTATCGGCCATTTCTGATGTAAAGTCAGAGACTTGATCTTCACATCATAACGATTGCGAAGCATCTTTACCAGTACGGTTTGCGAAAACAGAAGAGTAATAAGTATAAAACCGGTCTGGTGAATTTTAACTAATCCAGGCCCCATACTCACCATGAGAAGATCCCAGTTAAAACCAAAGATACTGCCCAATTCTGGTAATAAACTGCCGCCCCAGTTTATTAAGCGTTCAAAATGGAAACCAATCTCAAAACCTGCAATGATCGGAACAAAGGCATAGCTCATAAGGTTTAATTTTTCCTGGGAGGTTATTCTTTTAATTGAATTAAAAGCCATATTGCCTGCTGTTTTTATCAATAAAAAAGATAAAAAACTTGTGACAATTATAGATATTAAATAAAAACTCCATGAAGAAAAATTAAATTGTTGGTCAAATTTTTCAATATAGGAGTGAAGATAACCGGTTTTTTCCAATCCCCGGAAAAATTGTGACCCCATTATAAGTGATGCCAGTGGGATCATTATTGAATCAGATTTTTGAAACGTCCACAGCTCCTGTCCCGGAGTTCGTAAATTGAGCACTGGTGATTGATGGGAACAGTTCTTTATGCAGTTCCCGCAAAGAATACACTCATGGTTATTAGAAAGTATAAAGGGAGCTTCAAAGACCGGGCACCCTGTGTTGCTTTCATTATCGACATAACAGCTTAAATCTTCGCAGTCATTGTTACAGATATTGCAATTGGCACGTAATTCCACTATTGAACATCTTGAAAAAAACCCAAGCAACTTACCAAGAGGACATAAAAAGCGGCACCAGATTCTTCTTTTATAAATCAAAGCAAGTATTACAGCAGGAAAAATAATTGAGAGAATCATAATTGCTGTAGCTCTTGATGAAAAAGGCATTGCAAACAATGTCTCAGATAAAAAAATAAGAAAAAGACCTGCAATAGCAAAATATCCTCCATAGCTGCGGATAAACTGGGGTATGTCGCGTTTCAACCCGTAATTATGACTGATGTGGGAACACACAGCACCCACAGGGCAGACAGCACACCAGATTCTGGCAGCAAGAATACAGCTGAAAATTGTTAATGGTTCCCATAATCCCCAGGTAAGTCCAAGGGAGAGATCGGTTCCAGATTTTTGTGAACCAAAAAAACCAAGATAGAGAATAAGAGCAAAAAAACATGCAGCGGTAATTTGAAATACTTTGGGAAAATAACTGCTTGAAAAGAGTCGACCAATTCGATCTACTTTCAATAGATTAAATTTAAATCCCTGGGTAAGCTGGGGAGTCATGCCAATCAAAATATCTTCGGGATTCAGTCTGGTTTTTGAAGTTAGGTTAACAGCCCGCCTTATAACTTCTTTTAGTTCATCTGTATTGCCCGGCCAGTCATAGGCCATAATATTTTTATAGACATCATCTTCCAAGCCTTCAACAAGCTTGCCGCTTCTTTCACTATACACTTTAAGCAGATGTTTGATCAGCAGGCGAAGATCTCTCCTACGTTTTCTAAGCGGGGGCACAATCAGGGTTTGACTGTTTTTGAGAAGATCAAACAGTTGTTTATTAAATCCATTGACTTTTACCTGCTCTTCAAGGTCGACACAGGTTGTTGCCATAAGCCTGATTGAAGAGTATAAAAAATTCTGGCTGCCAAGAGGCTGAAACTTTTTAGATTTTAGAAACCCAACCAAACTATTCTGGATATTGGCTGACAAGTGCTCTATATTTTCTATCACAACTACACCTTTGTCACCCACCTGGAATAAACCAAGCCGCCTTTCAGGTGCAAAGGGGAAAGCTGCTTTTACATGTCCAAACAAGGTGCTTGCCTGGGCAAGTTCGCGACGAATCTCATCACTGTGTTCATGCCTTTTTGCAACTCTGCCCATATTAACTGACTTGACATCAACACTTAAAAAAGGTGCATCTTTTTTGCTGCTGGAGTGAATCAATCTGGCAACATCTATTTTTTCTGTTCCTGGCTCACCTTGAATCATCACTATTTCATCATTCTGTGCAATTGTGTTGATTTTATCATGGAGTTTTCTGGTGGCTTTGCTCCTGCCGATCAAGTTTGTTTCAAATTTTGAATTCTGCTCTATAATAAACCTTTGATATGCTTTTTGTGTTGAGGATGCTTTTACATAATTAGAAGTTTCCATGGACAACCGCTTGGAGAGAATTTCAGAAAGCATCAGGGAAAACCCGGGTATTTCAGAAGTTAATTGATCAAAGGCCTGTTTTGAAATTATCAAGAGGCTGCTTGGTTTTTGAATGTCAACAGAAGCTGAACGAGGCTCGCCTGTTAATAATGCCATCTCTCCAAAGCTTTCCCCCGGACCCAGTGTGTTCAGGGTGACTTCCACTCCGTCTTCAGAAACCTGGAATACACGGATTGAACCTGCAATAACCTGATAAAAAGAGTCTCCCTGATCTCCCTGATGTATAATTATTTCGCCTTTTGGGAAAGCCACACATTGGGCAATGC
>CAXMTQ010000160.1:0-5704 GCA_964196205.1 uncultured Desulfobacula sp. | reverse complement strand
AAAAAAGAGATCAAAAGCAATTTTGTTCCCAGCCTTATTTGCCCTTGGAGTGGTCAATATTTTTTTAAAATTGTATCTGGGATAATTAGTCTGGAGTGTAGTACAATGTAATTTATGATAGTTTAAAGGAGATATGACATACCGGTTTTTTTATTTCAAAATTGCTTTTGCAAACAGTTGACAATTTCAGGAAATCAGTATAATATAACGAGTTTTTTAGAATTGCGAAAAGTATTGAAAATTTAAGGAGAGTTAAAAAATGTACGCAGTTATCAGAACCGGAGGAAAGCAGTACAAGGTTCATGAAGACCAGATCCTGAAGGTTGAAAAACTTGAAGGTTCCGAAGGTTCCCAGATTGAATTTGATGATGTCCTCATGTATTCAGATGGTGAAACCATAACCCTTGGAGACCCGAAAGTTGAAAGTGCTTCAGTAAAAGCTCACATCATGGATCAGGGAAAGGGTAAAAAAACACTGGTCTTCAAGTATAAACGCCGCAAAGGCTTTAGAAGAATGAAAGGCCATAGGCAATTTTATACTGAAATCAAAATAGATTCCATTGCAGTTTAACCGCTGCAGGCGTTCTATATTGAGGAGTTGCCACAATAAAATCTAAAAGAGTTATAAAATTTAAATTAGCTCTTTTATATAAAAATAGTAAGGAGAAATCTAATGTCACATAAAAAAGCAGCCGGCAGTACTAAAAACGGTCGCGACTCAAATGCACAGCACCGGGGCGTGAAAAGATTTGGCGGAGAAAATGTTATTGCAGGAAATATTCTTGTAAGACAGGTCGGAACCAAAATTCATCCTGGCAACAATGTTGGAATGGGTAGAGATTATACCCTGTTTTCCAAAGTTGACGGTGTTGTAACCTATGAAAGAAAGGGCCGCAGCAAAAAAAAAGTCAGTGTTTATGAAGCGTGAAGTTTGTAGATGAAGCAATTATCACTGTCAAGTCCGGTGATGGCGGCCGGGGATGCACAAGTTTCCGGCGGGAACGTTATATTGAAAAAGGTGGACCTGACGGTGGAGACGGCGGCCATGGCGGCCATATTATTCTGAAGATTGATCAGAGTAAACGCACCCTTTACGATTATCGCCGCCAGAAACTGCTCAAAGCAAAGAATGGCGCTCCTGGCCTTGGCAAGCAAAAACATGGCAAAAACGGTTCAGACTGTATCATTATCCTCCCTCCCGGAACCATTGTTTCCAACATGGATACTAATGAAATAATAGCTGATTTAACAAAAATTGAAGATGAATTTATTCTTGCCAGCGGCGGCAAAGGCGGCAGGGGAAATAAAAGATTTGCAACTTCCACCAACCGGGCACCAAGGCATTCCCAACCAGGTATTCCCGGAATTGAACTTAAACTTAAACTTGAACTTAAACTCCTTGCCGATGTAGGGCTTGTGGGTCTGCCCAATGCAGGAAAATCAACACTTATAAGCAGCATATCAGCAGCCCGCCCAAAAATTGCTGACTACCCTTTTACAACACTGACCCCTACCCTTGGCATGGTGGACCCGCCCTTTGGAGAACCCTTTGCCGTAGCAGATATTCCTGGACTTATTGAAGGTGCTCACCAAGGAATCGGCCTTGGTATTAAATTTTTAAAACATATTGAAAGAACCGGAATCCTGGTACATTTAATTGACTCTTCCTTGATTGACCCTGATTCCCCTCTTGACTCTTTTAATCTGATCAACAAAGAGTTATCCAAATACAGCAAGACCCTGACAAAAAAAACCCAGATTGTTGTTCTTAATAAAATTGATTTATCAGACACTTCAGAAAAGATCAAAGCCTTTAAAAACTCCCTAACGGATTTTCGAATATTGACTCTGTCAGCCGTAACCGGCAAAGGCACGAAAGAACTTGTTAAAGTTTTATCTTCAAAGCTTGCAGAGGAATAAAAATGAATATCGGGCTTTTTGGAGGGACTTTTAACCCTTTTCATAATGGTCATATTGGAATCATAGATCACGCCAAAGAGCAATATGGACTTGAAAAAATATTTTTCATACCTTCTGCAACTCCGCCACACAAACCTGATATCAACCTGGCCTGCGCAAATGACAGATTTAATATGGTAAAAACAAGCCTTGAAACCTTTGATGATTTTTTTGTATCAGACAAAGAATTAACAAGAGAAGGTCCATCGTTTACCATTGATACTATCAATGAATTTAAAAATGAACATGACAGTAGTACTCGTTTCTATCTTTTAATGGGATCTGATGCTTTTTTAGACATAACAACATGGAAAGACAAAAATAAAATCTTTAAAATCGTTCCTATTATCATCATGCTCCGTGGATTTTGGCAAAATTATGATACAATTGCCTCTTTTATTGACGAAAACATATCAAAGGAGTACATTTTCAATAGAGAGGCTAATGGTTTCTGCCATAGGACAAAACAGGAAATACTACTTTGCAGTGTGCCGAAAATTGATATCTCATCAACCATGATCCGAAAATTAGTAAAAAACAAAAAACCCATAAAAGACCTTGTACCGACAGATGTTGAAAAAATTATTACCGCAAAGGAGTTGTATAAATGAGTGAACCAATATCAGATGATCTTAAAAAATATCTTGTTCCTGCATTTAAAAGAAAATTTAAATCTATTACAGCTGTCAATGTAAAACAACTCTCCTCTTATACTGACACACTCATAATTATTGAATGCAACTCTCTGCGCCAGGTAAGCTCAACAGCTGAATATTTAATCAAAGAATTAAAAAAGAGAAAGATCAAAACCCTTGGTATGGAAGGTATCAAAAACAGTGAATGGGCTTTACTGGATTATGGAGAGGCTGTAATTCATATTTTTGAATCCAGAGCCAAATCTTTTTTTGATCTTGAAGGTTTATGGGCTGATGCACCAAAAATCGATCTTTCTGAACTTGAAAAGATCTATGCACCAAAGGAAACTGACAATGATTTCTAAGTTAAATCCTGTCAATATCTTAATGATTCTTGACGGCTGGGGAATAAGCAGAGAAAAAGAAGGCAATGCTTTTGCCCTTGCAAAGACCCCTTTTCTGGATTCTTTAATTAAAGATTACCCAAACTGCGAACTTGAATGCTCTGGCAGTGCAGTAGGGCTTCCCGAGGGAACCATGGGCAACTCGGAAGTTGGTCACATGAATATTGGAGCCGGCAGAAAAGTATTGCAGGGTTTGGTAAGAATCAACCGGGCCATTGAAGATAGATCTTTTTTCCAGATACCAGAGCTGACAAATATAATGGAAAAGATCTCTAAATCACGCAGGAGTCTTCATCTCATGGGTCTTTTGTCCGATGGCGGAGTTCACTCTCACATTTCCCATCTTTTTGCCCTCATTGACATGGCAAAAGAAAACCATATTGAAAATCTTTTTATTCACCCCATTCTCGATGGCAGAGATACTTCACCAAAAAGCGGAATTGATTATGTCCAGCAGCTGCAAAATCATCTACAAAAATCAAAATCCGGTAAAATTGCCACCATAGTTGGCCGCTACTGGGCAATGGACAGGGATACAAGATGGGACAGGGTGGAAAAAGCATATAATCTCTATACAGATGCACAGGGCACAATTGAACAAGACCCTGTCAAAGCTGTCCGGAAAGCCTATGACTCAGGTAAAACCGATGAATTTATAGAGCCTGTTTTTTTTAGTGATAATAAAAAATCAAAATCCTATCCCCAGGGTACAATTGAAGATGGAGATGGAATAATCTTTTTTAATTTCAGAGCAGACAGAGCAAAGGAAATCACAAGAGCTTTTATGGAGAATGATTTTATTGAATTTAAAAGGAACAGGAAACATGAGCTGTCTGAATTTGTTTGCATGACCCGGTATGATGAAAATTTTGATCTGCCTGTGGCTTTTGCCCCCCAGCATCTTGATAACATTCTCGGCGAAATATTGAGCAAAAACAATATCTCCCAGCTCAGAATTGCTGAAACTGAAAAATATGCCCATGTAACATATTTCTTTAACGGAGGCGATGAAAAAATTTTTCATAAAGAGAAAAGAGAACTCATACCTTCGCCCAGGGATGTTGCAACATACGATGAAAAACCCCAGATGAGTGCCTTTAAAGTTGCCAGCAAGGCTTGTGAAAAAATAGATTCAAATGATTTCCAATTTATCATACTCAATTTTGCCAATATGGATATGGTTGGTCATACCGGTATTGTTGAAGCTGCAATCAAAGCATGTGAAACCGTGGACAGGTGCGTACAACAGGTTGTTCAATCAATATGGGCAACAGGCGGCACTGCTCTGATAACTGCAGATCACGGAAATTCAGAACAGATGATTGCAGATGATGGATCACCCCATACAGCCCACACCTTAAATCCCGTACTACTGATACTTGCAGGAGATAAGTTTAAAAACTTTTCAATAAAGAATGGGATTCTTGGTGATATTGCGCCAACAATTTTAAAAATTTTAAATATAGAACAGCCATCCCAAATGACAGGAACATCTCTGATATGAACCAAGATGATAATACTATTACTGATTATATTACAGGACAATCTGTAAAAAATATCGGACCGGAAGCCAGCAGGCAGATATTTGAAAAATTCCTTGTCCAGGACAAAGGATGGGCAAAAGAGGATATCAAGGTTAATGAAAAAATTATTGTCCAGTTTAAGGGCAAAGATTATATTTCAAAAATTGACCTGATAGTTTTCTGCAATGACAAAGCATTTATGGCTGTAACCTGTGTGGCCGGTTCAATTGGCTCCTATGAAAGAGAAATTCTTAGCGGAGCAAGATTGATTTTTGATTATCAAATTCCTTTTGCTGTTTCAACAGATGCAAGGGATGCCATTATAATGGATACACTTTCCGGGAAAAAATTTGACCAGGGTTTGAATGCAATTCCCTCCAGGGAAAAGGCGTTTGAAATGGTAAAATCCTTGGAATTCCAACCCTTTGATGAAAATAAAAAAGAGCGGGAAATGATTATCTACCGCTCCTTTAATATGGAAAAAATCAACCTTTAAGCCATTGGTACATCTTTGTTACAGTGTTTACAAAGTTTAGCCCGTTTTTTAATAATCTCGGCACAAAAAGGACATTCACGGGTATAGTGTCTTTCATGGAGCTGGTCAATGGCATTTTGCACGCCTTCCTGCAGTACAGGAGTTGGAAATTTATGATTGATCAAATGTTCTGCTGCATCGGCATCACCAAGTTCTCCAACCATTTCAACAGCCTTGAGCCGTGCTTTGGGAGGAATATTGGGATCAAGGCAGATCTTTAAAATCTCATCCCAGTCTTTTGAGATATAATATTCTGTTAATATTGAAAAGGTCTTTTTTAAAAGCTCTTTTTTTGCCTCTTCACGGATCAGAATCTCATCATCCAATATTCCACCCTGAGCTCCCATGGGGCTGAATACAGGCATATACTCAAAATTATCCCGACCCGGCTCAACATAGCACCGGTAGGATGCAGATCTTGACATGGTTTGCTCTAAATGATCCCATCCCTGTTTATAACTTGGACACTCATCATTAAAACAGACAAATAGATATGGAGTTCCCCAGCCAAGCCCGTCGCTGAAATTAATGGAGGGAACCTCCCATAATGTCATATTGGTATCACAGTCGGGACAATGGGGTTTGTCCATCTTTATATATTTTTCAAGAAGTTCTTCTTTAGTTTCAAAGGTCATGGTTAATCTTTTA
>CAXMTQ010000159.1:0-5723 GCA_964196205.1 uncultured Desulfobacula sp. | reverse complement strand
TGTAGCCTTCCCAGTCAAGCTCTTTAAGATTCATGTACCCATCAAACTGACTGATAATACTATCTTTGGACAGGTTAACATTGATTTTCTGAATTATCTGCTCCCACTTTTCAGTCTCTTTGATTTTAAAACCTGTTTTCTCCTGTAGTTTTTTAATTACTTTTTTCGGGAGTCTGTCCATAAGTTCAACCATTTTTTCCAGCAGCCACACAACCATTATGTTGGTATAGGCATTATCTGTTATACCATGTTCTTTAGAGCCTGGAATGGCTTCATGGAATTCATCCGGTCCCATAACACCTTTTATATGAAACCTTTCTGTTTTTTTATCATAAACTGCAGCGCTGGCCCAGAATCGTGCAATTTCCAACATTATTTCCGCACCATATTCATGCAGAAATTTCTTATCATTTGAACTGGCTATATATTTATAGACATTATTAAATACTGCTATGGAAACATGTCTCTGACGGCGGCTCAAATCAGGGCCCCAGGAGCCGTCCGTTGGATTAAAATGCACACTCTGTGTCTCTTCAGTGCCATCATCGGCAGTCTGCCAGGGATAAATTGCTCCCTTGTACCCGTTCTGCTTTGCATACTCCCTTGCCTTGTCAAGGCGCCTGTAGCGATACATAAGCAGAGCCCTGGTAATTTGAGGAAAATGCAGGTTATAAAATGGAAATATATAAAGCTCATCCCAGAAAATATGCCCCCGATATGCTTCTCCATGAAGTCCCCTTGCAGGCATTCCTGCATCAATATTTTTATTATGAGGTGATGCTGTTACCATCAGGTGATATATATGCAGTCTTGTTATTTTCTGTATAAACCTGTCACCGTCAATCTTTATATCTGCTTTATCCCATATTGCTTTCCATGCTTTCACATGGGGAGAAAAAACACTTTGAAACGATTGAGCGTTTGAAATTGCTGCACTGGAAAATTTTATCGGATCTGAAACCTCGGTATCAAGGGAAGTGTAAACTGATACAATTTTTTCAAGGGTGTAGGTGGTGTTTTCTTTTGCAGCAACACTATACTCTTCTCCAATTTTACCCTTTTCTTTAATAATCTCTTTTTTTGTCCTGACAGGTTTCAGATTTTTTAAAAGAGAAGTCTTTGCACTCATTACAATATCGTATTTTGAACGATTTGTCCGAACATGCAGATAGATACCGTTTCTGGTTTTTCCCTGGGAAACAGGTGTAAGATGTTTTGAAGTAAGTGTGCTGTAACGGGCAACACCATTATTGACAATTGCTCCATTAAGTGAAGAGCGTATGGTCAAAAGAGCTGAATAATTAACAGGAGTAATACAATAACGGACAGCACATATATGCGGATCTGCCATACTTGCAATACGTATGCTGTAAATTCTGGTCAAACGTCCCAGCCAGTCTTTGCATACCAGGGTTCTTTCCAGATGCCCTTTTTGCATATTCAAATTCTGATTATAACTTACAATCTCCATGGCCATGGGATTGATAAAGTCACCCTTATTGATTTTAAACTCAATAAGGTGCCAGTTGGGGCAGTTAACAAAATCATTATTATAAATATTTCTATCTTCAATTTTAGTTGGCACTTTATTAAATATACCCGCAATATAAGTACCGGGATAGTGATTGTCAGAATCATATGCACCTTCAAAAGCCCCTCTGGTTCCAAGGTAGCCGTTTCCCACTGTACACAGAGTTTCCCGCAGTTTTTCCTCTTCCGGTTTAAAGCTGTCATAGGTCAGGTTCCAGCCGTCATGTTCAATTCCTTTTTCAAACCACTGGTTAATATCCTCAATGGAAATATCAGCAAGGTCCTGGATTACAATATCAGCACCATTGAGTTTAAGCAGATCACCCATGTTATTGCGGTCTATTCCAAGGGTTAACCCAAAGTTACCGTTTCTGCCTGCCTGGACACCGGAAATAGCATCTTCAACAACAACACACTCATTTGGCAGCAACCCGAGATTTTTTGCAGCAACCACAAAAATATCTGCATCAGGCTTCCCTTTAAGCTTCAGCTCTTTTGAGACTTCACCATCAACCCTGGTGGCAAAAAGATTGCTGTGATCTGCCAGATCTAATATCAATTTACAATTCCTGCTTGAGGAGGCTACACCTACCTTAATACCTTGTTTTTTAAGCTGCTCTACAAATTTGATGGAAGATTCAAAAACATCAGGCCCCTCTTTTTTAAGTACAGCCTGAAAATCAATATTTTTCCTGTTTCCAAGCCCGCACACAGTTGCTTTGTCCGGGGGGTCATCAAGGTCACCATATTCAAGCACAACTCCACGGGATTCCAAAAAACTTTTTACTCCTTCGGGTCTTGGTTTACCGTCAACATACTGGATATAATCTTCTTCAGGATCAAAGGGTATAAAAGGTTTATTATCCTTTTTAGCTGCTTTTTCCAGATAATCATTAAACATGCTTTCCCATGCCAGTGCATGTACCCGTGCAGTACCGGTTATAACTCCATCCAGATCAAAAATTACGCCTTTAAATTTTGCAGTCGACATTATTTTTCCTCTCTTTATAAAAATTATTTGAATTTTATAAACTAAACTGTATCATTGCCTGACCGAAACCCGTGTTTTAAGTTGATAATAATCCCATGATAGTAACCAGCATGTCCGGTTCAGGTACAATGATGGCACCAGGGCATATTGCCCTGACATTTTGAGCCAGTTCTTCTTTTTTAGTTACAAAAATTGAATATGTATCTTTTGTACTCTCCATTGCTGCAGTTATCATGGGCACATCAGATGCAGTATCTCCGCAGACAAGATGCGGACCTTTATCCAAATCGAGATTAAGTTGCGAATCAAGATATTTTACAGCATCTGCCTTGTCAAAATCCTTGCTGCCGGAAGATTTGTCATCAATGGTAAGTATAATCTCCACGTCAAGGCCGGTGTCTTCAATTCTGAAATTTTTATATTCAGGATCAAGTTCTGAAACCATCTCTTTGATCACTGACAAAAATTTCAAAGACTCCTCTTCTCCTATTGAGCTACTAATATCCTGCCGGGCAATTGTTGTCTGGCCAAACTTAAGCTGCAGTCCTGAACCTATTAATGAAAATTTTTCATATTCTGGAGCAGTGATCATTTTAACAAGTTTATCATTCAACCGGTTTAAAATAACCTGCTTTTCATCATCAACTGGATATGACCTTCTGGTACCTGTTAAATCGATAAACTCTCTACCCTTTGAAGCAGCATATACAATTGTTTTTTCAGGATTGACACTGACATCAACAATACCCGGATCTTTAAGGGGCGCTGATGTGACAATTATTGGATTGTCGACTTTTTTCACTGCAAACCGGGTAAGAAAAACCGAGTTATATATTGACTGAATCGAAGATCTGTAACGGCCGCAATAATTATTCGTGGTGCCGTCACGGTCTGAAATAAGGCAGTTGAAATGAAGTTCTTTTAATTTATCAACCCCGTCATTTACATGTTGCATGAAATCGGTATGAAGTTTGTCAAGATATTCAATAAATTTATCTTCACCATTTTCCAGATAATAAATATCTTTTTTCAATTCATCTATTTCATAGGTTAAATCAACTTTAATCTGTTTGGAATCGTCTATCAAAAGAAGCTGTCTGTCGTGTTTCCAAGGGATATTTTCCAGCGCTGTCAGGGCATTTTTAAGAGATTCAACAGACTCTGAATCTATTGCCTGTTTGTTGAAAATATCTCCAACAAGCTTGAACCTGAGTTCCCTTGTTTGAGCCATTAATTTATAAAACTGTTTAAGTTTTTTAATTTCCTGCAGTTCAATCTGTAAATCTGGCATTATTTCTCCTTTGCAATATACTCTCTGATTTTCACAATTTTGCTTTTAACTGTCCGCATGCCGCAAGGATATCATCACCCTTGCTCTTTCTTGTCATGGCAGTAAGATTATTATCAAGCAGAATCTGCAAGAATTCACTGATCTCTTTTTTAGATGGACATGTGAAACCGATTTTTCCACATTGATTAAATGGAATCAGATTAACCTTTGCCCTGATGGGGGACAAAAGTTTTACAAGCTTTAAAGCATCCTCTTTTGAATCATTCACACCCTTCATTAAAATATATTCAAAAGTAATCTTGTTTCTTGGTTTCATTATAAAAGTCTGACAGGCTTCAAGCAAAAGTTTTAAAGGATATTTTTTATTGATTGGCATTAATTTTGTTCTCAAAGCATCTGTTGTGGCATTTAAAGAGACAGCAAGATTTACCGGGGTATCATGGCCTAATTGTGTTATTTTCGGAACAATGCCGCAGGTTGAGACAGCCACCCTTCTTGATGAAAACTTAAGACCGTTATCACTGTCAGTTATAATACTCAATGATTTTAAAAGGTTGTTATAATTAGCAAGGGGTTCACCCATTCCCATAAAGACAATGTTGGAAAGTTTCAGAGGATCTATATTTTTTTTAATAAGATAATATCTTGCATCCCTGATCTGTGCAATTATTTCACAGACATTCAGATTTCTGATAAAACCGCCTTGTGCAGTCATACAGAAGCTGCAATCTTGAGCACACCCCACCTGGGAAGAGACACAAAGGGTGAAATGATCCTTTTCAGGAATCAGTACAGATTCAATATGCTGCCCGTCTTCAAGTCTGAGTAAAAATTTTTCAGTAGTGTCGGCAGACACCTGTTTATCTTCAATGATAAGGCGTTTGATACAAAAATGATCAGCCAGTTTTTTTCTTAAATCCTTGGAAAGGTCGGTCATCTGCTCAAAACTGTCTGCCTGCCCTATATAGAGCCATTTAAAAACCTGATTTACCCTAAAGGATCTGACACCCTCTCCTTCAAACCAGTCAGAAAGCTCATCTTTTGTAAAATTAAGTATATTTTCCACACTCACCTTTCTGATCAAACAATTAATTTTCTGAATATTTAACGATCTTTTTATATTCACACACCTTATGCAAATATTCAATACTTGAACATAATTTTTGCCATGTGATATATATATTTTAATAAGTTTATCAAAGGGCAATGAGTAAAATTAAGGAAAAGTTTATCCACAATTATTACATTCTTTACTCATTTTATAACATTTATTTCTCAATAAGAGATCGCTTGAATTACCGAAAATACTATTAAATAAGATTCTTGAGATTTGAAAATACAGGTATGTTTTTTGCAACTGCTGTATGGATAAGGATAAAACAGAAACTGTTATGAAGCAGAGGCTGAAAAATATAGGGATGAGAGGAGAAATAGTTGAAAAAAATTACGGTATTTCTATTTACTTGTTTTTTGATATTGAATTCATCATCGGCAACAAATACAACATTAATTACTATTGGAACAAAGGGTTTTCCGGGAGGTGATGCATGAGCCTGCAACCTGAATCGACTTACGAAGAACTGACCAATCAACGCCAGTTGGAGCGGCGTCAGCCCTCTCTAAAAACCCTGCTGGGATCCTTGACACACAGTCGGCGCCGGAAATCGCGGCGTGAGGGTGACCATTTAGACAGTTACACCGACTGGTATGGACACTGGCCGTTTGCAGCCGCCCTGACCATTATTCTGCTATGTTTTGCCGATGCATTTCTTACCATTGTCCTGATAGGCAATGGAGCGATTGAAATCAACACCCTGATGGACTGGTTTATTCAGAAAGATTTATTCATGTTCACGGTAGTAAAGATGTCAATGACCGGCACAGGACTCATTATTCTTGTAATGCACTTCA
>CAXMTQ010000158.1:0-5729 GCA_964196205.1 uncultured Desulfobacula sp. | reverse complement strand
AAAGTTTCATCCGTTTATTTAGCAATGGGCCTTGAATTATTAATTCTAATATTGGATGTTTATTTCTGATTGAATCAATTCATACAATTGTTGACGCCCAAAGGTCACTAGCGGTTTCCCATTAACGAAAAAGCCCGGTGTTTTTCGAACATTAAGCGTTTTTGCATCAGCAAGATCCTGTTCAATAATTTTTTCAATTGCCGGGTCATTCATATCTTTTTTAATTTGATCTACATTCAGTCCGGCCTTGGGTAGAAATTGCCATATTTTTTCGGGTTGTGCAACATGATGACTCGTCCAATATACTTGAGATTTGAACATCACATCCAAAGTCTCCCAATACTTTCCTTGTTTTTTGGCTGCTTCAAGTATTTTTACAAAATAATCAGCCCCCTCATGAAAAGGAGCATATCTAAGAACCAGTTTTATTTTACCGGGATGGGCAGCCATAATCTGTTTAACAACGGGAGAAAAAACAGCACAGGTTTCACATGCCGGATCCATAAACTCAACAAGAAAGACCTTTGCGTCATCGCTGCCAAGTGTCTGGGAATGATCCCTCACAAAAGTTGAAGCATTGTTTTGAGCCATAAAGTTATACATTCGAGCTTGTTGATTTTTATAATAAAAACTGGTTGCCGCAAATATACCAATCAAAACAAGGCAGGTGCCTGCAAATATTTTATATTTCATTTAAGATATCCTCCTCTTTAAGAGAATTAAAAGTGTTATAATTATTGAAAACGAAATCAAAGAAAGCATGGGAATTGTTAAAAAACCAAACAAATCTATGTATTTCTCCGTACATGAAACCCCCCGACTGCATGGCTGCAGATCCTGTGGTATAATTCCGGAATAGAGTAAATTATGGTAAAAAGCTGTTATCCAGCCTGCAATTGCCAGGGGCAGCGAATACTTTATTACACGCTTGTCGAAAGGGAAAAGCCCTGTGGCCAGAATGATAACCAGAGGGAATAAACAAATTCTTTGGTACCAGCACAAAACACAGGGGGCAAACTCCATTATATGACTGAAAAACAGACTTCCCAGAGTTGATACAGTAACTAAAACCCAGGCTGAAAAAAGAATAGCCCAGTTTTTATTGGACTTTTGAACTGTTTGTGACATTTAAAAATCTTCCAAATTGTATTTTTTATATTCAAGTATTTATCAGGATACATCAAACCGGACAAATATTCATCGACAGAACAAGATAATTATCGATCTTGTCTGCTAATATTCAGTTTAAAAAAAATGATTATTTAACACAAAAAGGATTGAATTAGAGTGTAAATAGAAATGGACTGTCTTGTTTTATGTTGGACAAAGACAGGATGTAAAGCCCTATTGTCCAGCTGCCTTTGGCTTGTAATTACAAAAGGAATAGATGCAGTCTGAATTTTAGGATTTTGAGTGTTTAAAAAAAACTCAAAATCACGCGAACATTCTTTTTTTTTGCAACAACTATCTTTTTTACTGGAAGTAGTAGAGAGCCGTCCCCAACAGTGGGGACTATATGCATAGCTTGAGATATCTGTCTCGCTCTTTGAAGAAAAAGAATGTGCAGAACAGGATCGGATGTTTTCCAAATTGCAACAATTTGATTTGGGATATGCCGTTCCGGAAATTATTATCCATAAAAAAAGGATTAACCAGAATGATTTGTTATATATAGTTTTCATTTTAAATTATATTAATTATCAGGCTTAACTACCTTAAGATGATTAGATTTGTCAAGAAATTCTTAATAGTTCAGGTGATTAAAGTTTGGTATGAAAATTCCATTACTCTATATTGGAGGTAATTCACTCCGGTTAGTGAAAAAAACCTAAAGCGGCTACGATTTTTTTATCTTTTTCAATATTCCTTCTGTTATTTTCCAAGGATTAATCTAACAGCATCCAACCGTCTTTTCTCAGGAAGCATGGGCAGCCCGCCAAACATCTCATCACCAAGCCACTCCTGCCACTGGTCATTAATTGTTTTGTGTACTACATATAATGATAAAGTGTAAGGCTCTTTTTTACCTTCTTCATAAATTATTGTTTTAAATTTTGTGTCTGGTTCGATCTGGATTTTAGGCCAGCAAAGATTAATTCCGGGCTTGTCCACTACCAGCCAGATATATTGCCCTGGTTCTATATTTCTTGTTTCAGCTGTGACGCTTACTGTTGTACTGGTTGTTGTTTCGGCAATGGGCGAAATTATTTTTCCGTATGGCTGGTTTGGATCAGAATCAGAAGAAAGTATAGTTAGAACTGCAATAAGCAGGCATGCAAGCAGGGTCCCTATGAGAGGGATATGCCGCTTTGATGTTTGCTTGTTTTTAGCTTTTGAATCAAGTTTCATGGTTTATATGCACAGGAGCATTTAATTTTTATGCTTTCATGGTTAATTGCTTTTGTAAAAGTAATTCACTGAATATTTTCTCAAAAAGATTGGATGCATTAAATATCCTCAAAAAAGGGGTGGTTTAAAAAAGTTCAGAGCCAACAAAGAAAAAATTATCATTTTTTAATATTGGTTGGTCTTCAAGAGTACCAGAGTGCAGGCCTCAACCACTTCAATGCCGGCTCTTTTTAATTGGTCATATGCGACTTTGTTTTCTGTGTTCGGATTAAAAATCACCCGCCTGGGGGCTAATTTAACTATTTCTTTGATGATAGCATCTTGTCTTGCCGGCCCCACATACAGGGTTACAGTGTCAATTTTTTCTGGAATATCCTCAAGCCTTTGATATACTTTTTTCCCTTCTATCTTTTCCTGCTTGGGTGCAACCGGTATCGGGTTGTGTTGGTATTCACATAGAAGCCGGATGGCTTTATTGGAATATCGCTCCTTTTTCGGGCTTGCCCCGATGACGGCAACATTTTCCATTGTAAGATTCCTTATTAGTAAAGTTATTTTTTGTTGGAAGACATCATTACATATTGTATCAGCACTTTCAACTTGAGAGCATACAAAGTCGATTTCAATTTGAATTAAAAATCCAGGAATCTTCTGTTGATGGTACGGATGGCTATTTTAGATCTTTAAATCTGTTGTCCCAGATTCAGATAATATTCACCCTCGTCCTGCCTGCCTCGTTTTATGCAGCCATTTCCGTAAATGTCACATTTTTTTTTAAAAACCTTTTGCGCTTTTAAAGACTGGTCCTTTGTTAACGTATTAGAATCAAGAAGATTCTTTAACGAACGAATCCTGAATTTATCCTGGGAGTGTAAATTTGAGAGTTGATCCTTGTGCCCTCCATTTTTTATGGTATAGGGTTTATCAATTAAAAAGACAGGGATGGTTGAACTGATTCGAAGCCATAAATCATAATCTTCACACACTAAAAATTTTTCATTAAAATATCCTTTCTGCTCAAAAATTTCTCTTTTCATCATAACAGCAGAAGGACTCACAAGACATAGATTCAATGATTGCTCAAATATCATTCCAGAGGGTTTCTTATGTTTAATTTTTGGATTTACTCTTTTATGATTCCTTATCCAGACCTCCTGAGTCTGGCAGATCAAAGCTTCAGGGTTTGCCATGAAAAAATCCATTTGACAGGATATTTTTTTTTTATCCCAGGCATCATCGGAATCAAGCAGAGCGATAAACTCTCCTCTGCTTTTTTCTATACCACGATTTCTTGCAGCACTCACCCCTGCATTTTCCTGGGTTAAAACCCTGATTTGATTTTTATAATCTTTAAGTAATTCTTTTGTATTATCCCGGGATCCGTCATCTATTACAATGAGTTCAATATTGGGATAATTCTGAAACAGTACTGAATCAATAGCGGTTTTTAAGGCCCAGGCACGATTATATGTAGGCAGAATAACACTTACAAGAGGCTGTTTCATTAAAATATCTTTCATGGAACCTATAATCCAAGACCTCCTGGATTCATTATATTATTGGGATCAAAATGTTCTTTTAATGCCCTTAATATATCCATCTGAGTTTTCCCGAGGTGCTTTTCCATTAAAGGTGCCATCATTCTGCCAACCCCGTGATGATGGCTTAAAGAACCTTGGTTTTCTTCAATTTTTTGAATAATACTGCGTTGAAAGGATCTGAATTCATCAATATCACCCATCTTTGTGATAAAGATAAAATAGAGATTAGTCCCCTGATCATAAAAATGTGAGGCATGGGTCATGCAGATAGTATTGGGGTATTTTTTAATATGATTTCTAACTTCGCTATACAGGCTTTTAAAATTTTCCCAGGTTACAGATGCTTCAAGGGTATCAATAAGCACTCCAAAATCATTTAAGGCATCACGCATATAAGGGTCGGAGAATCTTCCCTTATGCCACTTCCGCATTGGATAGCCACTTAAATTTGATCCGTAATTTTTACTGCAGATTTTTTTGATCTGTTTTAAAAGATTATTTGAAAAAGCCTTGTCTCCATCTGTCTGTCCCATTAAAAGAGATCTTGAGCCTGGTTTCAGACCTTTTAATCCCATGACCCTGCCAATAATGCTATTGTCAAGATTATACATTTTCATGGCAACATCTGTCTCTTCAGGATCAGAGACCCTGAATATGGATGGCATACCTGAACCGGTCTGGCTTATCCGGCGTGCTGCATTTACAGCATTTTCAAATTGAGGAAACATAAAAGTAAACTGTCTTGAAGTTTCAGGCTGATATTTAAATATCTTCATTGTTACACTAACCAGTACACCAAAGCATCCTTCAGAACCTTTCATAATATCATTAATTTTGGGCCCTGTGGCAGTTGCAGGGAAATCATGGGTTTTAAAGCTGCCTTGCGGTGTAACATACTCCTGGCTGACAACAAGGTCATAAGCATCTCCATAATATGATGAAGCCTGGCCTGATCCAAGTGTTGCCACCCAGCCGCCCACGGTCGAGTATTCAAAACTCT
Organism: uncultured Desulfobacula sp.; assembly: GCA_964196205.1. Lineage (GTDB taxonomy): Bacteria > Desulfobacterota > Desulfobacteria > Desulfobacterales > Desulfobacteraceae > Desulfobacula. Next base: position 839 of record CAXMTQ010000158.1, on the reverse strand, counting down.
GGGGAAAATGTCCTCCTGTATATCTATTTTTGGCATCCAGTTTTTCAGGAGCATTATTCAGTAAATCCTCGTAAACAGGCCCCATCATTCCAGCTTCAACACTGATTGTCCTGTTGATTTCACTGAACTTGACTATTTTGTTCATGTGAGTGTTCATAACAAGGGTGACTCCGCCTTCAGGGCAGGTCAGCCCAAGCGTAACCGAACTGCCGCCACCATACACATGAAGTGGAATCCTTTTTTCATGGCAGAGTTGGACAATTTCTTGAACCTCTTCTTTACTTCGGGGATGCAGCACAATATCAGAAATATTTTCAATTTTTTCTTCTCTTAAATTAAAGATATCTTCCATTGCCTTGCCGGTTGAATATTTTAACCTTTCATAGGTATCAATAAAACAATTCTCCCTGGCAACAATATTTTCAAACAAGATTATATCTTCAGAACTCATTGCTGTTTTACAACTGTTTTCAACAAAACTGCTCCCAATTCTGGCAGGTATTTGAAAATCATCATCTGAAAGTCCAAGTTCCTGTTTTATGACATTGAAAAAACCCTGACCCGGCTTTTTAAATTCATCCTCGGCTCCCCACTTGAATATGGATCTGAAACTTTTATGGTGTGACACATTTTCTATCCATTTTGGAATAAAATCAGTTTTACCTGCGGCCTTTAGACTATCTTTTTTCATCTTTAAGGATATCCTGTTATCTCTCTGATTTGTGAATACAAAGGTCTTAAAACTTTATACATTTTAGAATAAACCTTTGAATACATTTCTTTATAAATTTTTACATTGTCCGGCACAGGCTCAAAAATTTTCTGTACATGAACCATTT
>CAXMTQ010000157.1:0-5731 GCA_964196205.1 uncultured Desulfobacula sp. | reverse complement strand
TTTGGCTTGGAACTGCTTAATCTGCCGGTTACGGTAATGGTCTGATTAAAGGATGTATGAATTCTGCCAGTCTCAAAATTTATCAATTTCTGCAGAGAATCAACATAGGTTGATTTAAGCTTGCCAAGGGTTCTGTACCGCAAAAGTTTTTCCGGCAGCTCATGGTCTTTTGCAAGGACAGTCAGGACATTAACATCTGTTGAATAGCTTTTTGTTTTTTTTGTTTTCTTAACAGCTTTCAGTTTAAGTTTTTCAAAAAGTATTTCACCAACCTGCTGGGAAGAGTTGATATTAAATTCTTCTCCAGCAAGGGCATAGATCTCTTTTTTAAGAGTTTTTAATTCCTGGGCAAAAATATTGGACAGGTGTTTTAAAGCGTTTTTATCAACTCTGATCCCTTGAATTTCCATGTTCCCGAGAACAGTGATTAAAGGTACCTCAATATTTTCCATCAAATCTGAAAGATTACTGTTTTGAATCTCTTTTTTAAAATGCTGATAAGCCATAAAAGTAATATCAGCATCTTCACAGGCATAATCCACAGCTTTTGAAATGGGCACCTGATTAAAATTGATCTGGTTTTTACCTTTACCAACCACCTCTTCATAAGAAATGGTTTTATAACCAAAAAGATTCATGGCAATCTGATCAAGGCTGTGCCCCCTTACAGACGGATTCAGAAGATAGGAAGCTATCATGGTATCAAAGGCAATTCCCTTCATATTAATGCCAAACCTTGACAGAACAATATAGTCATACTTGATATTCTGCCCCACCTTTTTTATATCAGGGTCTTCAAGGAGAGGTTTGAAAATTCTTAATACTTCCTCTCTGTCCGGCTGTTTAATTTTATTTTTATCAGTGGATATGGCCTCTTCTGATGTGGGATCAACAGGCAAAACGTCTGTACTTATATGCCCTATTGGGATATAAAAGCCCTGATTTTCTCTAAAGGAAAATGAAATCCCTACAAGTTCAGCCTGCATGGGATGTTTGGATGTGGTTTCTGTATCAATGGCAAAAATTTCTTTAGATTTAAGGACACTGGCAAGCTTTTCAAGCTCTTTTGTTGTTGTAATCAGCTTATATATTTTTTCAAGCTTCTCAGCTTTCTGGGCAAACTCTGCAGCAAGGCTTTTAAACTCAAATTCCCGGCATAATTTAAATGCTTTGTCTGTATTAAATTCTTCAAGTTTAAAATCTTCAATATCTTTTTTTACAGCTACAGATGTATCAATGGTGGCAAGATAACGGCTTAAAGAAACAATATCTTTGCTGGTGGAAAGATTTTCATACAGTTTTTTCTTAGGCTTAAGGCTGTCAAGATCTTCATAAATATTTTTAATGGAGCCAAAGTCTCTGATCAGTGTTATGGCTGTTTTCGGCCCTACTCCTTTAACTCCTGGAATATTATCAGAACTGTCTCCAGCAAGTCCGAGAACATCAATAAACTGCTCCGGCTCTATCCCCATATCCTCTTTTATATTTTCTCGGTTTTTTATGGTATCTTTCATTGGGTCCCATAATAGGCATGTGTCAGTGATAAGCTGGATAAAATCCTTATCACCTGTAACCATAACAACTTCAAAACCTTTTTTTTGTGCAATCTTTGAATAAGTTCCCACAAGATCATCTGCTTCAAAACCCACCTTCTCCACAACAGGGATATTGAATGCTGAAATTATCTTTTTGATATCAGGAATCTGAATAGCAAGCTCTTTGGGCATGGGAGGCCTGTTGGCCTTATATTGATCATACATTTCATGTCTGAATGTAAGACCCTTGACATCAAAAAAGATAACAGCATATTCAGGATTATTGTCCTTTATTAATTTCAGAAGCATTCTGGTAAAACCAAATGTGGCATTGGTTGGATGACCTTTTGATGTGGAAAGACTTCTGATTGCACGATAGAGAAAAGCACTGCCGTCAATGAGAAATATTTTTTTGGATTGAGTCATACTTAATAACCCTTTTAATATTTATTTTTTTGTTGAACTTTTATTTCATGGGCATATATACTATCTTTTTAAATAAAGTAGAAGTTATTTATATAATGAATCAGAAAATAAAGACAAGAAGAGAAAAAAGGCGAAATAAAAAGCCAATGCTGTGTCACTGCTGCTGCCGGGAATTTATCTTCTGCTGGCAATGCAGGTGCGGGTTCTCCATGTGCCAGGAGTGCATGTATGACAACCAGTGGGGCATGACCTGTAACGGAATCACCTGGCAGTGTCCTGATTGTGGGGAACAAAACGGATACGGCAACCAATAAATAGTGCCCGACCGAAAACCGCAAATTTGCCCAATTACGGCGTTGGGAAAAAATTTTAATCCTCGGGATACTACTTGTATGCCTGTGGTTAAAATTTTTTTCCGCCTTGTACTTGAACAAATTAGCAGGTTTTCGGTCAAACACTAAATATATTATATTAGATTAAAGCTGATAGAGATGGAAGATAATTCAATAAATATTCTGGTTGTTGACGATGAGGAAGGTATTCTCGATGTAACTGAAGGGTATTTCCAGAGGTTGGGTTATGAAGTTTATACTGCCGGCAACGGGATCGAAGCCCTTGAGGTTTTGAACTCAGTTACAATCGAATGTGTGTTTACTGATATCAACATGCCAAAGATGGATGGCTTAAAGCTGGCTTCAGAACTAAAGAAAAAAGATAATACTTTGCCTGTGGTTATAATGACAGGATATCCCTCCCTGGAAAACTCCATACAAACATTGCAAAATGGTGTTGTTGACTATCTGATCAAGCCTGTTAATCTTGAGCAGATGGAGTTGACACTTAAAAGAATTTTGCGGGAACGTCAGCTCTTTATTGAAAACTTAATTTTAAAAGAAGAGGTGGAACGTCAGAAGCGGTTAAATGAATTAAACATTGAACTGCTTGAAAGAGTTGACGAAGTTAATACTTTAAACAGGGTGATGGAGAATTTTGCCTCAACAGATTCAAGTTATGGTATTTTTAATAAAGTTGTTGATCTTGGTGTGGAAGAATTAAGAGCAGATAAAGTTTTTTTCCATATATATTCCCATGACACTAAATCTCTCGTGCTTGTGGCAAGCAGAGATTGTGGCATTGAAGATGAGACCATTAATTCTCTGTTTGGAAAAGATCTTTCAAAAACCGCCAATGAATTTATCCTTGAGGCTATAAATACAGATCACAATCCCTGTCTGATTGCAGGATCTAAAAAAAACATGCATCTTGATGACGTGGTCCATTCACTAATGATAGTGCCATTGAAAATCAGGGATAATATCTTTGGCATTGCCACTGCATTTTCATTCAGACAGGAGTTGTTTTTTGATGAAAAAGATATCTATTACATGAATTTTATCACACAGAAAGCAGCCTCTGCCATTGAAAATATTGCTTTATATGAAAATATCTATGACAACCTTTTTGCAACGCTTTATGCATTTGTTACAGCACTTGAGGTAAGGGATCTCTACACCAGAAAACACTCCACACGAGTTGCAGCATATGCACATATGATTGCCAAAGAGATGAAGTGTACCCAGGAAGAACTTGATATTATCCGTTTTGCCGGAAGTATTCATGATATTGGAAAAATTGGCATCAGGGATGACATTCTATTAAAACCAGATAAGCTGACTGATGAAGAGTTTGAAAAAATTAAAGAGCACCCTGTGATTGGTACTGAAATTATAAGTAAGATGGGTTTGTGGAACCAGGAAATGGGCATTATCAAGCATCACCATGAGCGCTTTGACGGTAAAGGTTATCCGAATGGTTTAAAAGGGAATAAAATTCCAAGGCTTGCACGAATTTTATGTGTTGCTGATTCATTTGATGCCATGACCTCTGACAGGGCATATAGAAAAAAGATGGAAGCGAGTAAGGCCCTTGGTATTATAGAGGAAAATTCCGGTTCACAATTTGATCCTGAAGCTGTTCACGCCTTTTTAAAAATAGCCGAACAGGGCTTGCCGGTAGATTTATAATGACTCTTGCTCCATCATCTCACGTTCAAAATCAATCCAGGATATCTTGTGAATCCAAATCCTCAAAAGATGTTTTTAATCGAATTGGAATAGCAGGAACCAGCAAAGGATTGACAAAGGTTCTTGATACTGTAAGAAAGGTAGCAAAATCAGATTCTTCCGTACTGATATCCGGAGAAAGTGGTACTGGCAAAGAATTAATAGCAAAATCCATTCATCAAAACAGTTCAAGGCACAAGGGTTCCATGGTGGTGATTAATTGTGGCGCTATTCCAGGAGAGCTGCTTGAAAGTGAATTGTTTGGACATGAAAAAGGAGCTTTTACAGGTGCCCATCGTTCCAGGATTGGACGGTTTGAGCTTGCAGATCAGGGAACAATTTTTCTTGACGAAATAGGGGATATGAGTCATGAATTACAAGTTAAATTATTAAGAGCAATTCAGGAAAGACAATTTGAACGTGTTGGTGGTTCAACTACTATTAACGTCGATATCAGAGTCATTTCAGCAACCAATAAAGATTTGCCATCTGCCATTGAAGATGGCCTGTTTCGTGAAGATCTATATTACCGTCTTAACGTTATTCCCATTCATATACAGCCTTTGCGTGAACGAAGAGAAGATATTCTTATTTTATCTGATTATTTTCAAAAAGCCCTTACTAAAAGAGTGAATGGCTACGAGAAAAAGACCTTTTGTAAAAGCGTTAAACAAGCTTTACTCAGCTATGACTGGCCTGGAAATATTCGGGAACTTGAAAATTTAATTGAAAGAATATCTGTTCTTGTTGAGAATCAAACAATTGAACTTCATGATTTACCAGATCATATTATCAACAACTCCTGTGAATATATATCTACCTCAGTGACGTCTGTCTTTGACAGTGGTATCGGGTTTAACCAGGCAGTGGATCAATATCAGAAATCTTTGATACTCCATGCTTTAGATGAAACCGGATGGGTAAAGGCAAGGGCTGCTGAGCTTTTAAAGATGAATAGAACTACTCTGGTGGAAAAAATAAAAAAGATGAAGATAGAATCCAAAAGTGAAATGCCTGTTTTTTGATTTATAGTTACTCGTCATATTTTTGACGATTTATCATCTGAATTTTTTTTATTGACAGGCTGTTACGTTATTCAAAGGTCTCGGCATACTAATTGCTTGGTTGGATTGCATGCTTATATGATGCGTATCAATAAATCCATATGGCAAAGTAAAGATTATGAATAGATCAAACTATCAATCAAATCATGGGGCGAATTACTGGATAAATCACAGGTTATATAAAATTTGGAGAATTTTGGCTGTATTAACTTTTGTTTTATCTATTATACCGAATAGTTCAATGGCAAGTCAGGCAGTAATGGAAGAAATTCAAATAGAGAAAAACTCTCTGATTATCAAATTTTCCATAATCTACAATATTCCGGTTAAAGTTATTAAGGTCGAAAAAAATGAGCTTTTAATTGCATTTAAAAATTTAAAACTATCAAAAAAATTTAAGATAAAAGGGAGAGAAAAATCTGGGATTAAACATATTGGCATAGAGAATTTGCAGGGTAATGTGCTGGCTGTGGTTTTAACCAGTGATCAGCCGTTTGAATATATTCAATCTGGATTTAATAAATCAGGTTCAGCTTTTAATATTAACCTTGAAAAAAAAGAAATTCCCAGAGAATCCATAATTGAACCCAAAAAAAAAATTGTCATAGAACCTGTTGAACAACGAATAAAACAATTGCCTGAG
>CAXMTQ010000156.1:0-5735 GCA_964196205.1 uncultured Desulfobacula sp. | reverse complement strand
TTCAGGCAGAAAACTGTTTTCTTTTAAACAATCCATATAAACAATACCTTTATACCTGCCATTTTCAAACTCCCCGGTTCTGCCTGCCATGACATTGGTATCAAGATATACAGGATAAACAGGGTCAGGAATGGCAATTTTAATATCAGTTGCAAACAGTTCCTGAAAATTGCCTGCATCACACTTTGCCCCGTCGCTGACAAAAATTTCATCTGCCTTTATATCAGCACCCCTCTTTTGAAAATCATTTTCTGCTATTTTTTGACGTAAAAATTCATATCCCGGGCTTGGACCATATCCCCTGAATGTGGCATCATCTGCCATCTCATCCACACCATCATGAAATCCTTTAATAATTGCAGGAGCAAGGGCTTTTGTTACATCACCTATCCCAAGTTTTATAACCTGCTTTTCAGGATTTTTAAGTTGAAACTGTTCCACTTTTTTTGCAATATCTGCAAAAAGATAAGATGCTTTTAATTTATTGTAATTTTCATTTGCTCTAATCATAAAATTTCCTTTTATTTCATATCAATATTTTTCGCAATTAAATTTAAACAATCAGCGGTAAGATGTCAATTTATGATTCCATTTAGTGTAATTGCAATTTTTCAATTGACTTTCCATAATAAATTTTTCCTGGTGTGGCACACGCCATGATGTTGGAGTCTGGCTGGCAGGCTGTAGCAGATAGGATACTCGAATGGCTTAGTGAGGAAGAAATATGATTAAAACTGTACCAATGCTTGAAAGCCTAAATCGCTTAACTATGCTCTTTTGATGTTTGATCCCAACAGATATTATCTATGGAAATTCTTATTTTCATATGTCAAGCCTTTCAGTTTTTTTTACAGCCATTGCCAGTGATTTAAACTCATCCACATTCAGTGTTTCTGCTCTTCTATTTGCATCTATCCCAGCAAGTTCAAGAGCATGAACAACAAAGTCCTTTTTAAACTCAAATTCACCTCCTGTCATTGAATTTTTCAATGTTTTCCTGCGTTTTGAAAAAGCAGCTTTGATCACATTGAACAGTGTTTTTTCTAAAGCCTTATCAAAATCTTTGGTATGAAAAAACTTAAATTTTAAAACAGTTGAATCTACTTCAGGTTTTGGGAAAAAAGAGGATGGTCCTATATGTGTAACAAAGCTGATATCAGCTGCATACTGAACCACGGCAGATAGTCTTGAATAATCTCTATTACCGGGAGAAGCAATAATTCTTTTTGCCAGCTCTTTTTGGAACGTTAAAAATGCCTTTTCAATACAGCCTCTTTGTTCAACAAGCCTGAACAGGATTTGTGATGAGATATTATAGGGAAGATTCCCTATGACCACAAGCTTTTTGTCTTGAGTTTCATCTCGGTTTTGATTGTTGGCAATTTCACTGAAGTTAATTTTTAAAATATCTTTATTAATTATATCAACATTACTTAAATTTTCACTTTCAAGTTCCTGCTGTAAAACAGGAATCAGGCGGGAATCTTTTTCAACAGCTGTCACATGCAGGGCGGTCTGAGCCAAAGGAATTGTCAGAGCACCAAGACCTGAGCCTATTTCCAATACTCGATCTCTATTTGATATCCCGGTTTTTTTAACAATCATTTTAGCTGTTGCAGGATTTGAAAGAAAATTCTGCCCCAACTCTTTGCCTGCATACAATTTTTCATTTTTGAGCAGCTGTCCTGGGTGTGTCATTTTTTTAAAACCTTTTTTTTCGCAATCTTTTTTTTGATTTTGTCTATAAAAAATACAATTTTATTTTTCAGCATTATGTACATTATGTGTTGTTGTAATTTTTCCCTCTATCATTTATATTGCATAAACATACTAATATATCATATGTATTATTTATTTAGAAGATAGAAAGTGAGCAATTGAAAATTTGCCATAAGGTATATATAGAAGAAAAGTGAGTCTGAAATTTGCTATCCCGACCAGTGGAAGGGTAAAATTTATAAATTATTCTTTATGGCAAATATCCAGATAACAACTTAACAAAAAGTATTTGAATAAACTTTTTATAATAATTAGGGAAAAGTGAATATATGGAAGCAGCACAATTTAAACAGGGCCAAAAAATTTGCGGATATCTTGTCAAAAATGTTACTAAACTTGAATCCATTGATTCTGTCATGGTCGAACTTGAGCATAAAAAGACAAAAGCCAAACATATTCATATTGCCAATAAGGATAAGGAAAATACCTTTGGCGTGTTTTTCAGGACTGTGCCCTCTGATTCCTCGGGAGTTGCCCATATTGTTGAACATACGGTTTTGTGCGGTTCAAAAAAATTCAATGTGCGAGATCCGTTTTTCTCCATGATCAAAAGAAGTCTCTCCTCTTTTATGAATGCTTTTACCGCATCTGACTGGACAATGTATCCTTTCGCAACCCAGAACCGGAAAGATTATTATAATCTTATGGAAGTTTACCTTGATGCGGCTTTTTTCCCCAGTATTGATGAATTAAGTTTTAAGCAGGAAGGCCATCGCCTTGCAATCCTTGAAAAAGGCAGCAATGATATTGAACTTGAATATAAAGGTGTTGTTTATAATGAGATGAAAGGTGCCATGTCTTCACCTGCCCAGGTTCTTGGCAGATCTTTGCTTTCCTCTTTATACCCTGATACTACCTATAAAAATAATTCAGGAGGGGAACCATCTGAAATACCAAAGCTGACATGGAAAGAATTAAAAAATTTTCATGCCAGATATTATCACCCTTCCAACTCATATTTTTACACCTATGGCAATCTGCCCCTGGAAGAAACTCTATCAGTTATTTCCCAAAAAGTACTTGACCACTTTGAAATGCTTGACATTGACACAAGGGTTCCAGCCCAGCCCCGCTGGGATAAACCCAGAACAGAAACTCAAAAATATGCTTATTCCGATCCTGAAGACATATACAAAAAGTATCAGGCATGTGTGGCATGGCTGAACTGTGATATTAAAAACTCTTTTGAAATCCTTGTTCTTACAATATTGGAACAGATACTTCTTGCCAATGCTGCTTCGCCATTAAGAAAAGCCTTGATTGATTCTAACCTTGGATCAGCGCTGTCAGATGCAACAGGATTTGATCAGGATAATCGAGATACAATGTTTGCCTGTGGTTTAAAGGATATTTCAAAAAAATCTGTTAAAAAAATGGAAGATATTATTTTCTCCACCATTAAAAAAACAGCTGATAAAGGAATTGAAAAAAATCTCATTGATTCTGCCATACATCAAATTGAATTCCACAGAAAAGAGATCACCAATACTCCCTATCCATTTGGTATCAAGCTGCTGCTCTCCTTTGCAGGCACCCTCATCCATGATGGTGATCCTGTCTCCTGCATAAATATTGATAAAGACCTGGACAAATTAAAGCAGGAATTAAAACAGGGAGGATTTCTGGAAAACAAATTAAGACAATATTTCCTTGAAAATCCCCACAGAATTCTTTTCACCCTTGAGCCTGATACAAATCTTGAACAAAAAACCATCAATGAAACAAAAACAGAGCTTAAAAATCTGTTAAAACAGATGGGCAGAGAGGATATTGACCAGATCAGAAAAGAGACTCGAAGTCTTGAAGCACTCCAGGAAAAACAGGAAGACCTTTCCAGTTTACCAACTCTTGATATTGCTGATATCCCCCCTGAGATAGAAATCATAAAACCTGACACCATCAAGGGTGTTGAATTTGCCACCTGCTATGACAAGGCCACATCAGGCATTCTCTATTTTACCTGCCCTGTTGGGGCCGGATCCATTCCTTCCAATCTTTTTGGTCTTGTACCATTTTTTTGCAGAGCATTTACCAACAGTGGTACAAAGAAAAATTCCTATGAAAAAAATGCAGAATTAATGGATCTATACACCGGTGGGATATCCATCTCTCCTTTTTCAGGAACCTATTTTTCCAAAAAAGCCCATTCCCATTCCTTCCTTGCTTTACAGGGCAAAGCTCTGGACAGGAATATTAACAGTTTCTTTGACTTGATAAAAGAGTTTATTGAGCAATACAATTTCCAGGATTTTGAAAGGCTGAAAAATATTTTACTTCAATACAAGGCTGGAATGGAAGCTTCCATTGTCTCAACCGGCCATAGGTATGCTATTTCTCTATCGTCAAGACATCTTTCAAAGGCTTCTTATATCAATGAACTCTGGCATGGTATTTCCCAATATCAATTTATTAAAGAGTTTACCGAAAAACTCAGTACAGGTGGCAATACAAATGAAATCCTTACAACTCTATCAAAAAATCTTATCACAATTGCCGGATCTGTATTAAAACAAAATAATTTCAAACCTGCTTTAATTGGCGGGCATAACTCCATTGCAGAGGCGGAAACGAGAATTCAATCCATCCATAACCATCTGCCAAATAAGAATGGGGCATCTTTTTTTACTCCGGATTTATCCTTTAACATCGAATTGCCCTGTGACGGATGGTACACCAATACTTCTGTCTCTTTTGTGGGGCAGTCCTTTAATACAGTTGGGATTACCCATGAAGACTCCCCTGGACTTGCAGTGATAAGCAAAATACTAAGATCTCTTTATCTCCACAGGGAAATAAGGGAAAAAGGCGGGGCCTATGGCGGTTTTGCTGTTTACAACAGTGAGGAGGGTATATTTTCTTTTGGTTCATATAGAGATCCCCATATTAAAAGAACCCTGGATGTCTACAAAAAGGCGTGTGATTTTATAGTAAACGGTGATTACAGCCAAACCGATGTTAAAGAGGCTATTTTACAGGTCTGCTCTGAAATAGATAAGCCGGAAACTCCCGGTCCTGCTGCCATGAAAGCCTTTTACAGGGATATTATAAAACTTGGTGATGATATTCGCCAGCAGTTTAAGGATTCCCTGTTACAGCTTGATAAGAGAAGAATACAAATAATCGCACAAAAATATTTCACAATAGATGAGACTCAAAAAGGAACCTCTGTCATTTCAAACAAGGCAAACCTTGAAAAGGCAAATATTCAACTTAAAGAGGAAGGCAGGCAGTTAAACCTGTTCAAGATTTAAACAATCTTAAATAGTTCTGCTTAAAATAATAAAGCCTCAGCAAACCACCAGCAGGCATTCCATTATTTCATTGACACAACTCATCTTTTTTCCTAACATATAGGGCTTTTATCCTTTTGCCGCCTTTGACTGATAAACAATCAAACAAGAGCAGATAGGTTATGGCAATGGGGAGTTTTCCCGTAGAAAAAGAGGGGATTTGACGTTGCACAATATTGATTATTACATGACAATTTTAAAAAATTTTTTTGCCGTGGATCCAACCCTGTTGCTGCAGACGGATATGATTGTACGACTGTGCATTCAGGTATTGCTGCTGGTGGGTTCTGCCTTTTTCTCCGGTTCAGAAACAGCTATGTTTTCCATCTCCCGACTGGATCTGCAAAAACTAAGATCTGAGCGTAATCAACATTCTGAAACCATTCACGCCTTGCTGGACCAGCCCAGGCGTTTAATTATCTCTATTTTGTGCGGTAATGAACTCATCAATATTGCTGCTGCTGCAAATATGACCGGTATCCTGGTAAGACTTTACGGTGGGGACCGCGCTGCCCTGATAGCCACATTGATCATGGTGCCCCTTCTTTTACTGTTCGGAGAAGTGACACCCAAAACCATTGCCGTCTCCAATCCTGTACATATAAGTACAAAAATAGTGGCTGAACCCTTAAGTGTATGGGTTAAATTTATTACACCCCTGCGCTG
>CAXMTQ010000155.1:0-5743 GCA_964196205.1 uncultured Desulfobacula sp. | reverse complement strand
GTACCCTGGGCAATGAAAGATAAACAGGGTAATCTTGCAGGATTTGAAATTGATGTTGCAAAAAAACTCGCAAAGGATATGGGTGTTAAAATCGAGTTTGTTCCCACTGCATGGTCAGGGATTATTCCAGCACTCTTAACCGGCAAATTTGATGTGATCATTGGAGGGATGGGCATTACACCAAAAAGAAATTTAAAGGTTAACTTTACCATTCCCTATGACTATTCAGGAATGTCCATGGTTGCTCATAAAGTCAAAGCAAAGGGCTTTTCCTCTGTTGATGATTTTAATAAAAAAAATGTAACCCTTGCTGCCCGCATGGGAACAACAGCTGAGCAGGCAGCAAGAAAATACATGCCCAATGCCAGGCTGAAACTGTTTGAAAATGAGAGTCAGGCACTGCAGGAGTTGAATCTTGGACGCGTCCATGCAGTTGTCTCTTCTGCACCCATGCCAATTTTCCACGCTTTAAAATATCCTGAAAAACTGTTTGTTCCAATAAAAGAAAATTTTACAAAAGAGCCAATCGGGTTTGCCATTAAAAAATCAGATCTTGATGCTCTTAATTTTCTCAATAACTGGATTTTAAATATGCATGCAAGCGGATTTTTAAAAGAGAAAAAAGCATACTGGTTTGAATCAAAAGAGTGGGAAAAGCTTGTTAAATAGCTGCTACGAGTGGATCCGATTTTAATTTTTGATGGCTCAGGGCTAAAATTACGAAAGATAGAAATTTGATTTGTACATACAATTATAAAATTAAATCTTTAAAATTTTCTATCATAGATATTGCAGTTATTGTTTTAATTGTTGCTGCAATATCTATCTTTTTTTCAAGGATGAACAGTGTTCTTGAATATAACTGGGAGTGGGATGCAATTCCCAATTATTTCTTTTTTTGGGATGCAAAAACCGGAGAACTTAAAGCAAATATCCTTGTCCAGGGTTTTATTACAACTATTAAACTCAGTATCTGGTCAACACTTATTGGTTTTTTTCTTGGAACAATATCCGGTGTTATGGGTGCCAAAGGCTCTTTTGAGAAAAGATTTATCAGCAGGACCTATGTTGAAACTATACGTAATATTCCCTCTCTTGTACTGGTCATAATTTTTTACTATTTTGTATCCAGTCAGTTTCTGGATGTGCTCCATATTGACACATGGCTAAGGGGCAGCAGTGAGACTGTTCAACACATCGCAGCCTTTTTTTTTGCAGAGCCTGGTCAGATCAACTCCTTTATTTCAGCCATAATTGCACTTGGACTTTACGAGGGTGCCTATGTCTCGGAAATTGTTCGTGGAGGGATTATATCAATTCACCAGGGTCAGTGGGAGGCATCTTTTTCCATTGGTTTATCAAAAACAAAAACATTTCTTCTTGTAATTTTACCCCAGACTTTCAGAAAGGTGGCATTCCCCCTTGCAGGCCAGTTCATATCCACAATAAAAGATTCAGCCATTGTATCTGTTATCTCCATCCAGGAGCTGACTTTTCAGGGTATGGAGCTCATGGCAGCCACTTTTTTAACTTTTGAAATCTGGATCACAATTACACTGCTTTATTTTATTTTAACCTTTAGCATTTCAAGCATAGTTGCTTTTCTCGAAAAGAAATATGCCATCAAATAATTATGTTTAGCATTCTGCGCAGTGGTTCAGCTGCCCCCCAGAGCAATTGATCTCCAACTGAAAAACAGGTAAGATAATTATTCCCAAGATTCATCTTTCTTATACGCCCGACAGGAACAGTCAGTGTTCCTGTTACCGCAGCAGGACTTAAATTGTTAATGGTATCTTCCTTTATGTTTGGGATTACTTTAACCCACTCATTATGGTCAGCAAGAATGGTTTCTATTTCATTAACAGAAACATTTTTATTAAGTTTGATTGTAAATGCCTGGCTGTGGCATCTCATGGAACCAACTCTTACACACTGCCCGTCAATGGGAATGGGATTATCAGAACGTCCTATTATTTTATTGGTTTCAACTATGCCTTTCCACTCTTCTCTTGTCTGGCCGTTGTCCATTGGAGTGTCAATCCAGGGGATCAGGCTTGCTGCAAGGGGAACCCCCCAGTTTTGAGTGCCGAAATCCCTTGATTTCATTGTATTAATTACATTCTTATCTAAATCAAGAATAGCAGAAGCATGATTTGCAAGAACAGGAGAAGCCTTTTTTCCAATGGTCAACATCTGGACTACAAGCTCTTCCATATTTTTTGCCCCGGCTCCCGAGGCTGCCTGGTATGTCATGGAAGTTATCCACTCTATTAAACTGTTTTCAAACAGGCCTCCAAGTGCCATGAGCATGAGAGATACAGTGCAATTGCCGCCTATATAGTTTTTAATGCCATCGGTTAATGCATTATCAATGATTTTGCGGTTTACAGGATCAAGTACAATCACACTGTTGTCATCCATCCTGAGAGTTGATGCAGCATCAATCCAGTACCCATCCCATTTTTTTTCTTCAAGCTGTGGTCTGACTTTTTGTGTATATGATCCACCCTGGCATGAGAGGATAATATCCATGTCACATAAAGTGTCTATATCATAGGCATCAATCAAAGCAGGTGTTTCCATGCCAATATCAGGTCCTTTAAGGCCAACCTGGGAGGTAGTAAAAAAAACAGGAGTGAAGTTTTTAAAATCATTTTCATCTCTCATTCTTTCCATTAAAACAGAACCAACCATACCGCGCCAGCCGATCATTCCTACTTTTTTCATTATCTTCTTCCTTCTCAAGCTTGATAAAAGATTGATGATTTTTAGCAAAATTTAAAAATCAAGTTTGATTTATAATCTTTTTTTAATTTAAATACCACTATTTACAAAAAGAATAAAGAATATCTATTTTTGATTGCTTAATAATACTCCTGAAATGACAATAATGGCCGCAATCATCTGTTTGGAATTCAGTGTCTCTCCAAGAATCAGCCAGCCAAGCATTACTGCTGTAACTGGAATCAGGTTGATAAATATTGATGCCCTGGAAACTTTGATTTTGCTGATCCCCCAGTTATAAAGACCAAAAGCGAGAAAAGAGACGCAGATTCCAAGGTAAAGCAGTAGAAAAATCAACTGCATTGTCCATATTGATGGATCTGCATTAATGATATATCTGATTCCGGGCAGGAAAAAGATTGTGCCAGCAATAATCTGCATTCCAGTCAAAGACCATGCGCCGTAATTTGAGCTGAGTTTTTTTATTAAAATAAGATTTGCACAGGCACTGAACATTGCTCCAACTTCCAGGATATTGCCAAGAACCGGGTGGGGCGCATCAATCTGTCTGCTTTGAAAAATTGTAAGCAGTATTACACCGCAAATTGATAAAATAAGTCCAATGATTGTTTTGCTGTTAATGGATTCTGAAAGGAAAAACCAGGCAGCAACAGCTACCATTAAAGGCAGACAGGCTGAAATAACCCCAGCCTGGGATGAAGTGGTAAAAGTCAGGGCATTGGATTCAAATAAAAAATAGAGGCATGGCTGGAAAAGAACCATGGACAGCAGAATTTTCCAATCATTTTTTTGATATGATTTTGGAAACAGTTTTATTGATATCGGAATAATAAATATTAAAGCGCTGAAAAGCCGGCAGAACATCACAGCAAAAGGATGCAGGTCTTTAAGAACAATTCGCATGGCGACAAAGGAGCTGCCCCATAGGAAAACAGCTCCTATAATTGAGAGAGTAGGCAATATATTTTTAATTTTTATTGGCACAAATCATCCATAAAAAGAGTGTTATTACTGCTGTGCCTTTATTGCCTGTTCAAGCTTTTTTATTTTAGGGCCTTTGTTTGTCCACATACGGCATGAATCAATGATGAATTTTTTTTCAGCAAAAGAGTCAAGATCTTTTGGAACAGGTGTTTTTTCTTTTCTATTATGTGTCAACCATCCCTGAACAATTTCCTGGCTCATGACAATAATCAGCTGGCAGAGATGTGCACACCCTTTTTTACCGCCCATGATATCCCGTATGGTTTTAGAAAATCCTGATCTGATTTCAAGACCTTTAAGTTTTTCAATTGTATCAAGGGTGTCAGAGCATTCAGACATGGTCACCTTTATCATTTGTGCCTGGGCATCTTCTATTGTAAGAGGATCAGGCTTTATCAAAAGTTTTACATCAAGATGATGAACAATACCCGGTTCCAGGATATCTCCTGTAATATCAAATATTTTTATATACCTTTTATCTTTTAAAACACCATGGACAATCACACTGGAATCAGTATGCGGATAGGTGGCAAGCTTTATATCCCTTGTATGAATTTTGGTTTTGTTTTCGACTATTTTATCTAACATGATTTTCCCTTGTAATTTGATACTACTTTATAAATTCGGGCTTTAAAATATATGATATATACTATAAAGTAAACAACCTGTAGAGAGGCTGTTAAAAAACAGATAAATTCTATCAATAATTATTTTTAAATGGTGCAAAAAATGAGTACAGATAAACTTGATATTTCTTTAGAGCAGGAATTAAATGATTTAAGAGAGCAGGGCAGGGATAAATCACCTGAGAGGGTCATTGAAAAATATATTCCAGCTAAGGGAGAATCCGGGCCAAGATATAAACTTGCAGGCAGTGATAGTGAATTTATCAGGCTCAATTCAAACTCCTATCTCTCCCTTTCAAATAATTCTCAACTGATGTCAGCCGCAGATGAAGCTACAAATAAATTTGGCGTAGGACCGGGAGCAGTAAGATTTATTGACGGTACCTTTATTCACCATGTTAATCTTGAAAAAAGAGTGGCAGATTTTGTTGGTAAACCAGGTGCAAAGATTTTTAACTCTGCCTATACGTCCAATTGCGGTTTAGCACTTGCAATTTCCAATAAGAAAACACACTGGATTGGAGATCAGCTTAATCACAACAGTATCATTCGAGCCATGCGTTTTTGCAATATTCCAAGGGAAAACAAGGGTATTTACAAGCATAATGATATGGATGACCTGAAACTATGCCTTGAGCAAGTAAATCCCGGCATTGAAAGAGTTGTGGTGATATTTGACGGGATCTTCAGCATGCGTGGCGATTATGCTCCCATTGATAAAATTAATGTCATCTGCAGAAAATATGATTCAAAATTCAAGGATGGAGTCATTACAATTGTGGATGATTCCCACGGCATTGGTGCCTATGGTGATTCAGGACGAGGTACACCTGATTACTGCAATGCTCTGCCTGATATTATTGTGGGAACGTTTGGGAAAGCTTTTGGAGTAAATGGCGGATTTGCAGCAGCAAGTAAAACAGTTGTTGAATCTATCCGGCAAAAGGCAGACACCTACATTTATACCAATCCCTTGAGTGTTGCAGATTGTGCAGCAGCCCAAAAAGCCCTTGATATCTGTGACAGTGACCAGGGTCTTGATCTGCTGAGAAATCTTAAACTGAGAACTGCCCAGTTCAGGCAGGGACTTGAAAACCTTGGCAGAGAATCTATTCCAGGGCCTCATCCTGTTGTGCCTTTAATGGTACGGGATACTCAAAAGACCCATGATCTTGTAAAATATCTATTTGAAAATGATGTGCTTGTTGTTGGTTTGACCTTTCCTGTTGTGCCAAAAGGAGATGAAACTATCAGATTTCAAATCAATGCCTGCCATACGGCTGCTGATATTGATTATGTCATTGAACTTTTAAAGAAATTTAAGTGACAGCTAGAGGGAAAAAGCAGGTAACAATAGTTTTACCGCCACACGGGGATTTTACATC
>CAXMTQ010000154.1:290-5764 GCA_964196205.1 uncultured Desulfobacula sp. | reverse complement strand
AACACGTGAGACTGCAAAACTCTATTTTTCCACTGTAAAAGATGAGGATAAGCCCTATAACCTGTGGAAATATTTTGATAAAGGTCTTGCAAAGGATATGTCCCTGTATATCACAGGACAGATGTATGCCAGAGAAAAAATTCCCCATCCAACAAGGCAGCTTGTTACAGTTGCAGCGCTGACAGTTCTCTCAAAACCGGAAGAACTCAAACTTCATATCCACGCTGCCTTGAATGTGGGCTGTACAAAAGAGGAAGTTGCAGAAGTAATTTTCCAGACCAGTATCTATGGTGGTGTTCCGGCTGCCAATACAGCGCTTTCCGCCCTCAAGGATGTCCTTGAAGAGCGTGGGGAATGAAGCCGCCCATTGTTTTAACAGCATTTGGCACAACCTCAAAAGCCCTTGAAACTTACTCTTTCATGGATACCATTATAAAGAGAAGATTGAAATCGCAAGTTCGTTAATTAAACTATTGACTTGTTTTCTCAAGGAAGACAGAGGGCTCAGTTTGAGCCTGGTCTGATCCCAGGAAAAAGGTTTTTGTTTTGCTGTAACCCGCTGCAAGCTTAAGTTTGGTATTTTCTATCAACGCATATAATGTTGGAACAACCACCAAAGTGAGGATGGTTGCGATCATCAGTCCGAAAATAACCACGATGGCCATGGATCTCCACCATTGACTGGATTCGCTGGCCATAGAAAGTGCCATGACATGAAAGTCATAGCTGATACCGGTGACCATGGGCAAAAGCCCCAGAATAGTTGTAACAGCTGTTAGAATAACGGGCCTTAACCTTGTGGCGCCGGCTGAAATAACTGCATCACGAGTGGCCATTCCACTGTCTCTTAACTTATTGGTATAATCGATAAGAACAATGGCATTATTTACAACAACACCGGCAAGGGAAATAATGCCGACACCTGTCATAATGATCCCAAACGGTGAGTTGATCACGGCAAGCCCCCAGAACGCACCACCTAAAGATAGAACAACAGATGTAAGGATGATAATCGGTTGGACAACGGAATTAAACAATGTTACCAGGATCAGAAAGATTAAGAATAAAGCGATCAAAAATGCCTTTGACAAAAATTCCTCAGACTCTTTTTGACTTTCATCTTCCCCGGTAAATTTATATTTATAGCCAGGCGGCAGTTCAATACGCTTAAGCAATTCCTGAGTCTGCATCCTTGCAACCGTTCCAGTGGTTTTTAACTCATCCACATTGGCCATGACCGTAACAACACGTTCATGGTTCTTTCGGACAATATTGCCGATGGTACCTGTATATTCAATGCCGGCAAGTGTGGTCAGCGGAACGATTTCTCCTGTGGGCGTTGGGATCATGAGTTTATGAAGGACATCTGCCACCTGCCTGTCAGATTCCGCAAGTTTTACAACAATGTCATAATCATCATCCCCTTCGTAATAGGTTGAGACATCTAAGCCGTTATAGGCTGTTTTCAATGCATTTCCAATGGCGCTTGTGGTCAGGCCGAAAAGGGCTGTTTTCTGACGGTCGATTTTCACCTGTACACTGGGAAGCCCACCCTGATAATCATCTCTTACATCTTTTACATGGGGAATGCTCTCAACCACTTTTCTTATTTTTTCCGCAATTTTACTTAAGACCGCAAAATTATCACCTGAGATCTCAATATTGATGGGAGGGCCTGTTGGTGGTCCTTCCTGCTGTTGATCCACTGTTATTTTAACACCGGCGATATCTTTAACCCGGTGTCTTAATTCTTCAAGATCATCTTTGGTCGGGGATTTTCTCTTTTCAAAATCAATAAACTGGATACCGATGTGATTGGGCAGGTTGGAATCAAAAATAGATCCACCTGAGTTTTGAACCACTTTGGTATAGATATGTTCAATATTATTCATATTGCCGGGGGCCATAAACTTTGAGCCGTCTTTGTTTTCATGCTCCTGTAATATCATGGCATCTGAATACGCCTCACCGTGATTGCCTGTGACTGCTATTTCAACCTTTTTAACAATCCTGTCAATGTAATCAAGATCCGCTCCTTCGGGTGGATCAATATTTATAAAGACAGATCCCGGATCAATGGACGGGAAAAATTCGACTGGTTTTTCAATACCGATTTTCAAAAACCAAACTTGAATCAGAAGGACCAATACGACAAAAGACCCTACCAATACAGTAATTTTATGATCAAGTGCCTTGTTCAATAATTTTGAATACAGCTTTAATACCGGCCCTTTTATTTCAATGGGTTTCTCGCCCTGTGCCTCTATTTCTTCAGCACTGAGCATTTCACCATTAATTTTTAATTTTACTTTCATAAAAAAAGCACAGAGCGCCGGGTTGATCACAAGTGCGACAAACAAAGAGGAAGAGAGTGTAACAATCAGAGTTATAGGAAGGTACTTCATGAACTCACCCATAATACCCGGCCAGAAAATCATGGGGAAAAAGGCTGCCAGGGTTGTAAGGGTGGAACCGATGACAGGCCAGGCCACCTCTCCTGTGGCTTTCATGGCAGCCTTCACCCTTGGAACGCCCTGCTGCATGTAGCGATACGTATTTTCAATAATGACAATGGCATTGTCCACCAGCATCCCAAGCGCAAGGGTTAAAGAGAAGAGAACCACCATGTTAAGGGTGTACCCCATGGCATGGAGAACAGTAAATGACAAAAACATTGAAAAAGGTATGGCAAGCCCTACCAGCAAAGCATTTCTAAATCCAAGGGCAATAAAAAGGATTGCCACCACAAGGATAAGCCCTGAAATAATATTGTTCTCAAGGTCTGCAACCATAGCCCGAATATCCTTGGATTTGTTCATCAGCTTTGTAATGGTGGTGTTATTCGGAAAGGTCTTTTCTGTTTCTTTTACGATGGCATCGACTTTGTCGGAAATAAAAATAATATTTTCACCGATTCTTTTCTTCACCGAGATATTGACAGAATCCACCCCATTCAGCCTGGAACGTGATGTTTCCTCTTTAATACCGTCTACAACGGTGGCCACATCTTTCAGGTAAATCGGGTTACCCGTATGTGTGGCAACCACCAGGGAAAGTATTTCTTCAGGTGTTTCAAACTCTCCGGGAACTTTTAATTGATATCTGCCGTCACCAAGCGTGATGGCACCTCCGGAAGTGTTCTGGTTTTCACTGGCAACGGCCTGTTGTAATGATGTAATAGGAATCCGGTAGTAAGCCAGTTTATCCGGATCAACCTCTATTCTTATCTCTCTGTCCTGGCCCCCTGTTACTTCGACTTCAAGGACACCCGGAACGGCTTCAATATCATCTTTTAAGTCATCAGCAATCTCTTTGAGCATTCTCGGACCGCACTTTCCTGCCAGAGAGTAAACCACGATGGGCATTTCAGAAAAATTTACCTCAAATACGGATGGATCATTTTCAAGGTCGGACGGCAGATCATTCTTTGCTTCATCTACCTTGTCCTTAACTTTGGTGAGCACTTCATCAATATCGGTACCGGGTAAAAATTCAATATTGATCTGGGATAAGCCCTGGGAGCTGACAGAACTGATATTTTTGACCTTATCCAGCCCTTTGAGCTTTTTTTCTATTTTTATGGTGATGCTGGTCTCAATATCAGATGCAGATACTCCTCTATAATCGGTCTGTACAAATACATAGGGAACGGTGATATCCGGGTCACTTTCTCTTGGCAATGCCTTATACGAATAGATACCGATTCCCAGAATGATGAAGGCCAGCACCAGCACACTGGTTCTGTTTTTTATGGCCGTATCCGAGACAATCATTGAGAGATTTCCTCCATATCCCGGATGGTTTTTGTTACATTGACCTGTTCACCATCTTCAATGATACGGTGACCCACAACCACAACTTTTTCACCCGGATGAAGCCCTTCAGGGATTTGAGTTCTCCACCCATCCTGGAATCCAGTTCGTACGGGTTTGAATTGGACAAACCCATCCTTTTCAACATAGACGCCAATATTTTTATTCCGGGTCACAAGGGAATACATAGGAACAGCCAGACCCTGCGGGTCCTGATTTTTAACTATTTTTACCCTGGCAAACATATCCGGAAGAATGGCACCGTCGGAATTATCCACCTTGATTTCAAGATTATACAACCGTGCCATGGAATCGGTGGTTTTATATAGATAATGATATTCACCTGTATAGGCTTTACCACTCAGAGCATCAATGGTCATATGAAAGGTCTTTAATTTTCGAACAGCATCAACATCTGATTCCGGTATACCCACCTCAATTTTCAGTTTGTCGATTTGAAGAATTTGGGCCACCGGATCTCCGGAGCTCAGAAAGGTACCATTTTCAATGTGGACACGGTCGACAACCCCTTTCATAGGGGAGCGGATCGTGCATCGGTTTAAGTCAAGTTGTGCGTTTTCAAAGGTTGCTTTACTGGTTTTAACATTGGCAACCGCATCATCCAGCTGGGACTGTGTAACAAATTTTTTTTTAACCAGAGCTTTTAACCGTTTTTCAGTTGATTGGGCTGTTTCATAGGATGCAAGGGCTGAATCATATGAATTTTGATAATCACTTTTGTCAATCACAGCCAGGACATCACCTTTATTTATACGACGGCCTTCAGTGACTTTTTTGCTGACGATTTTTCCTCTTATTTCAGAGACCACTTCTAAGGATATCCATGGTTTTGCAACACCGGGAAGGCTTAGTTTTTCCATGACCATAGAAGGGATAAGCTCCATGGTCACCACATTAGTCAAGGATTTTGCACCGGCGGTTTCTTTGGATTGCTTTTCTGCCAGTTCTGTTTTCTTTTCAGAGATTATTTTACCTAAAGGCAGTATGACCAGCAAAATTACCAATAAAACCACTATAAAGGGAATGCTGCTCCAGGTAAGTTTTAATATCTTTTTTCCAATAGGTTGTGTCGGATTGGATTTGGTTTCCATAAACATGTCCTTATCTGTTTAAAAAATGTTACACAAAATACTACCATTTTGTTTGTTTTCAAGGGGTGCTATTGATTTCATCATCGAAATTTGTCAAAGCGCCAAAAATCAGGGTAATAAGAAATATATTCCAACGCCTTAAAAAAAAAGGTATAACAATATTTGATCTTATTGATAATGAGAGACCTTTGAATAATGCAGGAAAAATTTACACTGCTGTTTTTTACTTTTGAAATCCAAAAGGAGATCCAATAATGAAACCCCCCATTGTTTTAACCGCATTTGGCACAGCCTCAAAAGCCCTTGAAACTTACTCTTTCATGGATACCATTATAAAGAGAAGATTTGCTGACCATGAAGTAATGTGGGCCTATACCTCAAGAATTGTCAGGGATAAATTAAAAAAAAAATCCAATCTCAGTATCAGGCATCCTGACACCATATTAAAAGAGCTGTATGATAAAGGTCATAAATGGGCTGTTGTCCAGTCCATGCATCTTGTCTGCGGCCATGAATTTTACAGACTTGTTGATGAGGTTAAAAAGTGTAA
>CAXMTQ010000154.1:0-280 GCA_964196205.1 uncultured Desulfobacula sp. | reverse complement strand
GGTTTGCCTCTTCTCACTTCCTATAGTGATTATAAATCAGTTGGTTCTGCTTTATCCATAGATGAATATCTACAGCAGAATGAAGCTGTTATCCTTGTGGGGCATGGAACTGATCACCCGGCATGGAGTTCATATCCAGCTTTGGAAAATATTTTAAAACAAGATTATGGTCCTGATATCCATGTTGGTGCAATTGAAAAAGAACCCTCCAGAAAGCAGTTTATTGAGAAAGTTGTTCAAACAGGTGTTAAACAGATTATTTTAATACCGTTGATGCTTG
>CAXMTQ010000153.1:5507-5766 GCA_964196205.1 uncultured Desulfobacula sp. | reverse complement strand
GAATGGTTTGCCTGGCAAGTTCTTTAATGTCCATTTTATTTTCCCAATATTAACCACATCGAATTCAGCCATCCATGATGAAAAGGGTGAACCAGTCGAAAGTAAAAATGAGGAACAGCAGCTTACCTCATTAATAAAATCATATCACCCTTGGATAGTTTTTGTAAATAGCTGAAAAAAATATAACTTTTTCTACAAAAAGACCACCCCTGAACCCCAGTGCTGCAAGTATAAACAATCTAATTAATGAGCGCTTTCT
>CAXMTQ010000153.1:369-5497 GCA_964196205.1 uncultured Desulfobacula sp. | reverse complement strand
TTGAAGCCATGAATAAACTTGAACAAGGCCTGCATAAAAAAAGATGTGTAAAAAAATATGATAAAGTTCTTGAGCGGATTGGTCGTATCAAACAAAGATTTTCAAAGGCAGCCCAACAATATGAAATTGAAGTCAAAAATCATACCACCCTGACTGAACCTCAGCTTTGGCAAACCTATACAATGTTAACAGACCTTGAATCTGTATTTCGTTTACTGAAATCTGAACTGGGATTAGATATGCATCCTGGAAAAATAATTAAGACGACACTAAGAAATGAACAAAAGTAGTGCCATAACAGCAATAGAAATATGACAACTGACTGTAATTACGCACTTTTATTTTTTGTGTCAAAAAGATGGGTTAAGGCTGGTACTCTGTTTGAGCGAAGAATGAGTGAGTAGTGGCGGATAGAGAAACAAATCGTAGAAACTGTTGCAGGTTGTTCTGACCAAGCGGCCAAAAGGTAAAAATACCGGAACGGGTATTAAAAATTGCTTTTACCTGTTTTTAAAAATTCAAGATCCGGGATGGGCATCAGTTTTTTGTTTGACCCAAGGCATACAAGTTCCAGCTTACATGTAACAGCAGCCTTTTTTGCTTCAGGCCGCCAGGCTTCATGGAAGAAAACAAGTCTGTATGCTCCATCTTTTTTCCATCTTGTTTTAATTTCAAGATGATCTCCAAAAACAGCTCCCTCATGGAAACCTAAATCTGCTTTATAAACAGCAAAACCAATTCCATGTTCATGCCACATATCAACAAGTTTTTTTACACCAATGAGATTTTCTCTTGCTCTCTCAAAAAATTTCAAATAGTTAGCATGATATACAACCCCTGAATGGTCAGTATCTTCATAATAAACCTGGGTTGAAAATAAGTGTGTGTTTTGTTCTGAATTATTCATATTTTAACTCCTGTAAATCCACCCATTCCAATCATCAGTATTTTAATCATCATCTCCCCGTAAATTTGTGATTTTATGCGAAAGAGTAATTTAAGTTTTAGAACTCTTTCATATTTTAGTTTCTGCCCCTTAGGGTATTGTGGGCAGACATTAGCAAAAGGCCAAGTCTGCCCGTGGCTGTTCTATTAAGTTCAAATAGCAATTAACATAAAATCCATATGGATTTAGCCGATAATAATATTGCTTGATTTTGTAATTGTAAAGAAGAAAAAAATATTTTAAATTATTCTATTTTCCCGATACCTGCAAAAATATCAAGTCCTCCATGGAAAACAGGTTTTAATTCAAGTTTTAGTCTAAGAAATGATTTGCTTTCCCTTGAAGGAAGAATAATACCCACACGCCAGCCTTTGAAATCTGATTTTAATTTTTTTCCGATTTCCTGATAAAATAATATTGTATCCTTTTTTTGTCCAAGCCTTTTCCCATAGGGCGGATTTAACATGACAACCCCCTTTTTCCCTTGAGAGATCGCAAGAGGATTAATGGTAAAAAAGTCTTTTTTTGATGCTTCTATGATATTGCAGAAATCATGATCGGAAATATTTTGTTCCAGAGCAGCTAATGCTGCATCATCGATTTCTGAAGCAAAAATCTGTTTATCTGCAAAGCCAAAAAATTTTTCCTGCGCCTCTTTTTTCATGTAAGCAAATGTTTTGGGGCTGAACCCGGGCCAGCTTTCAAAGGCAAAGGATCTGAAAAATCCCGATGGCACATTGGCTTTTATCATGGCAGCTTCAAGGCTGAATGTCCCTGAGCCGCACATGGGATCAATCAAAATATCTTTATTGGAAAAACCTGCCCACCATAGCATTGCAAAGGCTATGTTTTCCCTTAACGGAGCCTTGGTCACCTTTTTTTTGATGCCTCTCTTAAACAGAAGATCTCCGGTGGTGTCCAGGGAAATAGTAAAAAAGTTATTTTCTGCCCTGATATAAATTGTCTGGTTTGATCTATTTTTTGCCGTAAATGTGATATTTGCCTGCAATTGATCAAGAATAATTTTTTCACACCGCTGTGCAATGGCATCGGAATGGTATAATCTGGACTTTTTGCTTGTAACATTGAACTTCAGGGAACAATTTTGCGGCAGATAAAGGATCCAGTCAATGGATTCAATCTTTTTTTCAAATTTTTCAAATGAGTCTGCCTTAAAACTGCCCACCCTCATTAAAATTCTTAAGGGGCTTTTCAAGTTAAGATTAAACTCCGTGCAGGTATTCAGTCTGGCTTGAAATTCAATGCCGCCCTGGATAAGTTCCAGATTTTTCCCATCAAACCCTGCTGCAAGCATTTCATTGAGACAGATTTTTTTTAAACCAGGTGTACAAACAGCAAAAAAACCATGCTCCCTGCCGGCAATTCTTCTTTTTACTCTTTTTTCAAATGGAGATATCTTCACGATTTAATACTGTTTTTAATCCAGAAGTGGGTACGGACATAAATATCCTGCCAGGTTACTGGTTTGTGAACATATTGTTTAATATCAATTTCATGTGCCATATTTGAATTAAAGCACTATTCTTAAAAAGAATCAAATAATAAACAAAAAAGACACGGTAAATTTATTCTAATCCTTAAACCCTTGTCAAACAACAACTATTCCGAGTCATTTTTAAAAATATTTTTTTTTACCAGTCATAAATAATTTCCCAGTCATTAGTGAACAAGGGATCGTCTGGACTGTAACGTTCCCATTTGCTTTCACCGACAGGCTTTGTACCGTGATTTTCCTGTTCATGCCAGAACCTGAGGCTTATGGCTGGGTTAACAGAAATTTTTCCTTTTTCTTTATCTTCTCCGATCCAGAGTTCCTTTTCTTCTATAATTTTCCATACAGTGCCGTATTGTTTGTTCCTGACCCGTTCACCCACATGGGGAAGGCCGTACTTTTCTCTCAGTCCTTTAAATTTATAGGGTGATTTATCGCCATAATCCAGGACCTGCTCTCCCATTATCATGATACCGATGGCGCCTAAAGGTGCAGTAAGAAGGATGGAAAGAACTGCCACGGCAAGAATCACATCCCCTGCTGCCACACCTGCAGCAAGTGGGACAGCACCGATAGCAGCCTGTACAGTTGCCTTTGGTATATATGAAATTACGCAAAATATCCTTTCCCTGGTGGTAAACGGTGTTCCAAGAAGACACAGATAGGTTCCCACGCTCCTGCACACAAGGCCGACCAGTATAACCATTATACCGGCAAGACCTGCCTTCCATGCAACATGAATATTAACCTGTGCACCCACCAGGACAAAAAGCAGGAGTTCAGCAAAAACCCACAATTTTTTAAGTTTCTGGGAAATAATATGGGCAATGGCCTCTGATTTTTCCAGAATTATAAACCCGATGGCCATGACACCGAGGAGGCTTGCTATGGGCACCCATGGTTCACATACGGTTTCAAGCTGAGTAAGAAAAATTGAAACCCCAAGCACGATAAGGGTTCGTTTCGGAGTTTTCCAATCATACCGGGTGAAAAGTTTATACAAAATATAGCCTGGAATGACGCCCACGATGATTCCAAGAATAATGGATACAGGAACTTCAGCAAGCTTGGCCCAGATATTGACAGCACCTCCCCCGTACATTCCCATGAAGATGGTAAAAATCACTATCACAAAAACATCATCAATGGCTGAGGCTGCGAGGATAAGAGTTGGTATACCTTTTCTGGCCCCCCTGCCCCTGTCCATGAAATCTATCATCAAAGGGACCACAACCGCAGGCGAAACAGCTCCAAGGACTGCACCTAAAATGGCTGCCTCAAGATAACTTATGTGAAGCCATAAAGGAGCCACAAGGATGACACCTGCAATTTCAAAAAGTGCTGGAATCGTGCTTAGTAAAACAGCGGACTGGCCTACTCTCCTCAACGTATCGCGTCTTAATTCAAACCCGGCCCTCAAAAGGATTACAATAAGGGCAATTTTCCTGAAATCAGCAGAAACCGTCATCATGCCAGGATTCATCATGCCAAAAACATAGGGTCCCACAACAATCCCCACAATCAGCATGCCAACCAGCCCCGGAAGTTTCATTTTCTTAAAAAAATGATCTGCCATCAAACCAAAAATAATGATAATTGCAAGACTTGCAGCCATAATCATCTCCCTGTAAAAAAAAATCCCGCTCAGTTTACACCGGGCAGGATGTCAGCACCGGGCTCAGTCAGCACCCGGCGGCATTATGGATATAATCATATCCTTCTACCCTTTTTCATATCTGTATACAAACATAAACCAAAGGAGAAGTCATCAGCTCATTGAAAAAAAAATTCGAGCAGTTAAAGGCAAACCTCATTGCCATTTACTAAGGCAATACTGTTACACCAAATCATGGTTGTTGTCAATAGAGTGAACAATCACAATATTACAAAGAGTGAACAATGTTTTTTTTTGTAATCTTCTATTTTTTAAACTTGACAAGAACTGCTCTTTGGAAATATGTAATAAATAACGATTATTTAAAAAAATATTTGAATAATATTCAATTTTGCTATAGTGCCAGGGTAGATAAAATTTTAACAGGGACACGTTCCACATGGATATGAAAAGAGATTATTTTGAGGATGTACAACTTTTTACCTCTCCTGTTGTTGTCTTCTGGTTTGCATTTTTAATCGGGTCTCTCTATCTTCTTCCTTTTTTTGTAAGCAATTATTATATTTATGTAGCAAATTATATTGCCATTAATATAATTGTTGCAACTGGCTTAAACCTTCTTGTGGGATATACAGGTCAGATTTCCCTTGGACATGCAGGTTTTTTTGCCATTGGAGCTTATGGAACAACTGTTCTGATGGTCAAAGCAGGTTTGCCTTTTCTTCTTGCCCTGCCAGGTGCAGCTCTTATTGCAGCATGTTTTGGATTTTTACTGGGTTTGCCTGCCCTGCGGCTTGAAGGCCCCTATCTTGCCATAGCCACTTTGGGTTTTGGATTGACTATTACACAGGTTATCGGCAGGATTGAACTTTTTGGAGGCAGGGATGGAATACATGTGCCTGATATTAATATTGGTTCATGGATCATAGATACAGATAAAGAGTTCTATTTCTTATTGATCACCTTGACAATCTTTCTTCTTTTGTTCATGCGCAATCTTATTAGAACAAGGATGGGTAGAGCATTTATTGCAATCAGGGATGCTGATATTGCA
>CAXMTQ010000153.1:0-331 GCA_964196205.1 uncultured Desulfobacula sp. | reverse complement strand
GCCATAAGTGCTTTTTATGCCGGCATTGCAGGTGGTATGTATGCCTTTGTCCTGAAATTTATAGAGCCTGAAATTTTTACTCTTTTAATGTCAATTCTCTTTCTTGCCATGGTTGTTGTGGGTGGACTTGGTTCCATGATGGGTTCCATAGCAGGAGCAACTCTTCTTTGCTGGCTTGATCTGAAACTTAGAAATATTCTTGATATCCCTTATGTTGGAGAGTGGTTGAAAACTCTTTCTGATAACTGGTTTTCCATCACAGGTGTATCCAATATTCAATATATAATATTTGGTTCCATTATGGTGGGGATTATGCTTTTCGAGCCACTTG
>CAXMTQ010000152.1:1510-5815 GCA_964196205.1 uncultured Desulfobacula sp. | reverse complement strand
GACTAATTTTCATATTTGTTGCTTTGTCTGTTTTTTTATGTATCAATCCATCTTCGATATTGGCAGGAGATGATTCAACCGAAAAAGTAGTAAAAGACTTTGCCAAAGCTTATTTTATGCTTGACCACTCAATGGTAGAACACCTTAGTGAAGAGGCGGTCATCAATAAAGATGGAGTGAACTTAGTGGATCTTTACCTCGAGAACATGGCCATTGAAGCACAAAATCAAGGATATAAACTAAGTTTCCTGCAAAAAAAACCTGTCAAGATGAAAACCAGAGTATTAAATGAAAATGGATCATCTGCACAGATTCTGTTCAAATCTACTACCATCCGAAGCATAAACCCTTTATATAGAACTATAGGGTCCGTTCTTGGGGTGATCGAAGAGTATACGGTTCAAGATATCATCACTGTAGTGAAAGAAAACGAGAAGTGGAAAATTGCTCCTGGCGCATTTGATATGCCAATATAGTGAGACCTTTGAACAGGTTCAATTTTGTTTTGTAAAACTCAAAATTAATGAATAACAACCTAATAAAAAAAGTTGGGTTTGCATCTTTTATCATGATGGCATCAGTATTTGCCAGTCGTGTGATTGGTGTTTTCCGTGAGATGGCAATTGCCGGCTTTGGCGGCATCAATGCAGGAGTTGATGCTTATCAGATTGCCTTTATTATTCCTGAAATTCTTAATCATGTTGTCGCAAGCGGCTTTCTCTCCATTACCTTTATTCCCATTTTTGCCCACTACCTCTCTTTAAACAGAGAAGATGAGGGATACAAGGTCTTTTCCATAATAATAAATACATTCGGGCTTTTGCTTTTATGCTTTATTGGTGTCACCTTTATATGGGCACCAGAGCTTGTACATTTTTTTGCTCCCGGCATTCAAGATCCAGAAACATTTGTTCTTGCTGTAAAAATGACCAGAATTATTATTCCTGCCCAGTTTTTCTTTTTTTGCGGCGGACTTTTCATGGCAATTCAATTTGCAAATGAAAAATTTTTCATCCCTGCCCTGGCACCTTTGATCTATAATCTTTCAATCATTTGTTGTGGACTTCTGCTGGGTCCTTTTATAGGCATGGAAGGATTTGCCTGGGGAGTTCTTGCAGGAGCATTTATTGGAAATTTTGCTATTCAAATTATAGGAGCTGGAAAACTTGGAATAAGATATCACTTTATCATCAGTTTTACCCATCCTGACTTAATAAAATATATCAAGCTTACCCTTCCTTTGATGATAGGTTTGACCATGACATTTTCAACTGAAATTCTCTTGAAATTCTTTGGTTCCTATCTTGATGAAGGCAGTATTGCTGCCATGAATTATGCGCTTAGAGTCATGTTTATTCTTGTGGGGCTTTTTGGTCAGGCCATTGGAGTTGCATCATATCCTTTTATGGCAAAGCTTGCCCAGAAAGGGGATATATCAGGATTAAACCATCTTTTAAACAAAACACTGAAATTTATTTTCCTTGTTATTCCCATTTCCATACTTTTTATGATCTTAAGCCAGGAAATCATAACCATTCTTTTTCAGAGAGGTCAATTTAATACCCAGGCAACCCTTGTGACCGCTGGTATCCTGCCGTTTTTCATGTTAGGAGCCTTTGCTTTTTCAGCCCAGAATATTGTTTCAAGAGGGTTTTATGCTACTCAAAATACAATGTTTCCTGCTGTTTTTACAACTATCTGTGTTGTGTTGACTCTTCCTTTAATCTTCTGGCTCATGAAAACAATGGGTGTTAGAGGTGTAGCATTAGGCCTGTCACTCTCTGTTATTATTCAAGCAGTTATCCTGTTTGAATGCTGGAGTAAAAAAAGCAGTAATTTAGAAAAAAAAGAAGTTTACCTCTTTTTTCTGAAAATAATACCCGTGAGTCTGATAATTGGTTTCACTCTTTTTGTTACAAAATATGGGTTGAAAAATTTCTTTGACCAATCAACTTTTTCAGGCTCTATATCTATCAGCTCTATTGTTGGAGTGGAATTTTTGTTTCTGTTTTTTTTAGCAGGAGCAGTGTTTAAAATCCCGGAAATTCTTATGCTCTATGAAAATATTTATAAAAAGTTTTGCCCCTTTTTTAAAAATTGGTCAAAAAACAGGTTAAAAAATGGATAAAAAAACAGGTATAATTGCAGACAAAATTAAAAAATCAAAACAATTGATTATTTTTACCGGAGCCGGCATTTCAACAGAAAGCGGCATACCTGATTACAGAAGTCAGGGAGGCATCTGGGATAAATTTCAACCTGTCTATTTTGATGAATTCATGGCCTCAGAAAAAGCAAGAATCAAATACTGGCAGCAAAGAGTTGACATGGAAAAAAGCCTCTCTGTTTCAAAACCAAACATAGGGCATGAAAGCATAGCCAGATTGTATGAACTTGGATTTTTAAAAACTTTGATCACCCAGAATATTGATGGATTACATGAAGAGTCAGGAATCCCCAAAGAAAAAATCATTGAACTCCACGGCAATACAAGGCGCGTCAGGTGTATGACCTGTAAAAAACTGATTTCCTGGGACAAGGCTCAGGTAATGATTGATGCAGGAGATAAAGCCCCTGCATGTTCCTGTGGAGGTTTTTTCAAGCCAGACACTATCTCATTCGGCCAGGCCATGCCTGTTGAAGAGACACAAAAAGCTGCCATGCTTTCATCAAAAAGTGATGTTTTTATTGTAGTCGGTTCCACACTGCTTGTACAGCCTGCATCGCTTATGCCGGAATATGCAAAAAATGCAGGCGCTTTTTTTGTTATCATCAATTTATCTGAAACCCCCTATGACAATGTGTGTGATATCCTGATAAGGGGCAAGGCAGGAGAAGTCTTAAAAGAAATTGTTTCCAAGGTCAATTCTGCCTGAAACAGCATTTTTCCCAATAAAATTATCACCATTGAACTGGAACTCTGACCCTGTTCCCTGCTTTATTTTTAAACACAAGGAATCTGTTTTTTTTACCATAAAGGTATAAATCTTTTGTAACTTTTACATCCTGCCTGCAATATTGAAGTATTTTTTCGATTTTTCCCTGCTTCCACCACTTAAGTGCCATGAGGCCATCAGCACTTTTACTTATACCAAGAGTCACACTTGCAAGGCGATCAAGGGAGAGTCTGTAGCCAAGTCTTTCATGGACTTTTAACAGAAGATCAAGAGTGGGAAGTGAATCAAAATCAAAATTGCTCAAACCTGACAAAACTTTATAGTCAAAGCGGATAATATTGAAACCGATAACCAGATCAAATTTTATAAGATCTCTGCAAAGCAGTTTAATATCATCCTGCAGGTACTCTTTATACATATTATTTTTAGAATCATATACTACAACACAGCTGACTCCCATCTGTTTTGCTTTATTCCATCCACCAACTTCTTTGGCTGATCTTCTCGTCTCTATATCAAGAACTGCGTACCTCAAATCCTTTTTATTATGATCTATATTTGAGTCATAACTTGAGAGTTTTTCTGATATGGATTCTGGAGCAGGTTCATTGATCTTATATTCTGTTTTGTATTGCTGCTCCTTTAATATTTTTTTTTCAGGTGCATTAAGCATCATTTCAAGGATTTTCAGAGCTGATGCTTTATCTATAGGCCGGTTCCCGGAACCACATTTAGGAGAGTGAACACAGGCAGGACATCCTGTTTCGCACTGGCATGAATGTATAACATCAAAAGTTCTTTCAAGCAGCTCTTTTGAATTTTCAAATGCCTGCCTGCTCAGTCCAAGTCCTCCCGGGGCACCGTCATAAATAAAAACAGCGGCTTTGCCTGTCTGGTGATGAAATGGGATACTGATTCCCCCAAGATCATTTCTATCTGTCATTACAAGCAGAGGCATGATGCCGATTGCTGCATGTTCCAGGGCATGTATGCCTCCCATAAAATGCATAAGCTCAGTTTCAATCTTATCTCTTACAAAATCAGGGATTTCAATCCATAACCCCTGAGTTTCAAATTCAAGTTTTGGCAGATCAAGGGGTATTATACCAATTGATTTTTGATTGGAGACAAGTTTTTTTTCATATCCTGTCACCTGCTCGATAATCTTCAGAGTTCCAAACCCAACTCTTGTACCATTGATTACACATGAATCAAGTTGTTTTAAAATTTGAGTATTTTTTGATGAACGTGCCTTTGTAAAGTAGTGCACATCTTCTTGTTTTGCCTGAATAACGGCTTTTTCATGATCAAACATGGTAATAGTGTAAGATTTGCCTCTGTGCAGATAAACTGCCCCCTCATGGGTTTCAAAATATGATCTGTGTTTATCAATCTCTCCAAGACTCTG
>CAXMTQ010000152.1:0-1500 GCA_964196205.1 uncultured Desulfobacula sp. | reverse complement strand
TCTGTTTTGTCTTCTCAAGGAAAATCGGGATACTTTTGCCGGTTCCTCTTAGATTAACATTCCTGTGGGGTGATTTTTTGACAGAATACCACAAATTACCTTTAAAGCTTCTTAAAAGTCTGCCTGAATATTCAAGCTTTGATATGGTTTCTTGAATAATTTTATTTTTTAAAAAAGGTTCTGACTGATCCAATCTTAATTCAGCTGCTGCACATTCAAGATGTTTTTTTAAAACAAATTTATTATCAGGATTGATAATTGCCTTCTCAGGAGGCATACTGAAAAAAACATCTGGATGGTTGATAAAATATTGATCAAGAGCATCTTCATGGGCAATGAGTATCAATGCTGAATCCTTGCCATTTCTGCCAACGCGGCCGGCTCTCTGCCAGGTTGACATGATAGTCCCTGGATATCCGACCAATATACAAAGATCAAGATTTCCAATGTCAATTCCCAACTCAAGAGCACTGGTAGATACTACGGCAAGAAGTTCTCCACTGCTTAGCTGCTGTTCAATCAATCTTCTCTCTTCCGGCAGAAAACCTGCCCTGTAAGCAGTGATTCTGTCAGAAAAAGATTTGGCTTTCTGGGAAGCCCATAGAGCAATTAATTCAGTGATCTTTCTTGACTGTGTATAGCAGATGGTTCTTAAACCCCTGTGAACAGCTGCATGAATAAGGGCAATTGAAGTTTGCGCAGAACCTTCAAGCCCTCTCATTAAAATGACATCTTTTTTCCCGGATGGAGATCCTGATTGATCAACAATTTTGACATCAAGGCCTGTCAGCTTGTTAGCCAGGGATGCTGGATTTGAAATGGTTGCAGAGCAAAAAATAAATACAGGACTTGACCCGTAAAGATTGCATATCCTTTGAAGCCTTCTAAAAACCCAGGCCATGTTGGAACCCATTATTCCGCGGTAAGTATGGACTTCATCAATGACAACATATTTCAAATTTTTAAAAAAGGCTTCCCACAGATTATGATGAGCCAGCATTGACAGATGGAGCATTTCAGGATTTGTCAATAAAATTTGGGGCAGGTTTTTTCGCAATTTTGCTTTTTGATAGGAAGAGACATCACCGTCATATACAGCAGCTTTTAACTGCACTGCAGCATTACTCATTTCCTGGGCAGCAGTGAATAGTTGCTGAACTGTTTTCAACTGATCCCTGGCAAGCGCTTTTAAGGGAAAAAGATAGAGAGCATGGGATTGAGGGTTTTTCACTATTTCATCTATAACAGGAAGGTTATAAATAAGGGTTTTACCGCTGGCTGTTGGTGTGGCAATCACAGTGTGAATACCATTTTGAACCATTGTTATGGCTTTTTTCTGGTGATTGTAAAGTTTTTTAATGCCTAAGAATTTTAACAGAAGAGATATATTTGATTTTTGCTCAAAATTTTTATAAGCAAAAACAGCCTTTTGGGCTTTAATGGTTTTGTGGCAGACAATATCACCGGAAAATCCCTTATAGTTTTTAAGGGATAAAAGAT
>CAXMTQ010000151.1:0-5900 GCA_964196205.1 uncultured Desulfobacula sp. | reverse complement strand
ACAAACAACACTACCATTGTCATGAGACTTGCCAGCAGTATTATACCTGCAATAAGGTAGATTCGTTTTTGCCGGCTCTTTGCTTGATCTAATTTTTTATTAAATTGGCTCATCGCAGATTATATGCACACTAAAGTTATTCTGGTCATAGGGAATAAAGGCCTGCACCAATTTTGATTTAAAACCGTTGCGGGCCCCTTCAAAAGTATAACTGCCAGGTTTCAGCTGTATGTTTTTTTGAGAAATGACTCCTACTTTTCCGACCCTGCGAACCAATATGTAAGTTTTATTATCAGAAGTAATGGTTACAGGAATGAGTCGGTTTGTCTTGAGAATCAGATCTTTTAATTCTTTTGCCTGCCTTGTTATTGCAAAACTATAGTTTGAAGCTTTTTCAGCTTGGAGCAACAGCTTCTCCGCTTCACTGCGAATATCAGCATGGGCAAGACGGTAAGGATTTTTAAAATATTGTCTGAAATCTTCCAAAAGCTTAAGGAAATGGCTGGCACGTCGCAGCCCTTCGGACACGGTCTTATTTTCCGGTGCATCTTTTGCGGCCCGGGTAAAATGTATTTTTGCCTGCTGCCAGTCATCCCGCCGGATTGCCTGCTCTGCCTGGTTAATTGCCTGCTGAACACGAATAGATTTTTCCAGTTCCAGTAACTGACCGGCAAGTATTGAGAGTTCCTCCCGCCGGGAATCAATCTTTTTAGCTTCCTGGTAATGATATCTGGCTTTTTTTGCCTGTCTCTTTTCAATATTTGAAAAACCCGCAGAAATATGGGCATCAAAGTTTTGAGTTTTAATGAGTCCCGCCAGCATCTTCAATCGATCCTTCACTCCTCCACGGTCCGGTGCAATACTCAATACCTGCTGTAAAAGGTCATATTCCTTTTGAAGATCATTTTCAGCCCGGGCAGCCTTTGCATTATTTAAGAGCGGAATCAGATAAGTGAGTTTTTCAATTTCCAGCTGGAGTCCCAATGCCTCAGGCGATTGTGGATTGATCAATAAAGCCTTTTTGATATGAAAGTTCGCTCCATCATAAATATCTTCTGTTAAAAGTGAGGCAGCCTTTTCCAGATTTTCTTCAAAGGTATGATTTGCTTCCCTAATAATTTTTTTTATTAAATTTTGGAGCAACAGGAGATTTTCAGTGGCGATCTGGTAATCTCCATTTGTAAAACTTGACATCACTCTTTTTTTAAGTTCATCTATTTCAACAAATGCATTTTGATTCCAGAGTTCAACGTTGGCAGTTGCCAGGTGTGGTTCCAGTTCATTTTCATATTCTTGTAGCTTTTTTATAAAATTTTCACGGATTTTTCCTTTGTCACTTTTGACCGGCATCTTTTTTGGAGAGATAACAGCCTGTACACTCTTTTTTTTAGAAAAATCATAGGAGGAAAGACCAATCACAAACAGACTGCAGAGGCAAATGGCGGCAAGCAAGGCGCTCCCTAATTTCATTCTGGATTTGTCAATACGCTGACGAGCTTTCTTTAGTTTTTCTTCAATCACATGATCTCTTATGGTTATAGTTGCACATCAGGTGTCTGTTCTGCTGAATAGATTTTTTGCAGAAATTCACGCCACTGGGCAAATTGTTCCTTTGCATCACCGGTCAGTTCAACACTCTCTTTTTCAAAGGCAATGACTTGGGGGGATAGATCAATGTCAATAGATTGACCAAGCTCATTCAGTGAATCACGATGTACCTTTGCCTCCTCACTGGTCTTAAAACTCTCTGAAAGCAAAGAAGCACCGGCTAAACCACCCAGAATCGCTCCTGTAGCACCGGCAGCACTGCTTCCTGTGCTGTCAGATCTGGACCCTGACACTCCGGCGAGGACAGCCAGGCCAATTAAAAGGGCACCCCCTATCGCCTGGCCAATACTTTTTCTCCTTGCCTCACGTTCTGCCTGAGTCTCAAAAAGGCTCTGTTCCTGCCACATCAGATAACTTTCATCCATCTGTTCAGAAAAAGAGGCATAGTTGTCCTGCAGGCTGTCAATAAAAAG
Organism: uncultured Desulfobacula sp.; assembly: GCA_964196205.1. Taxonomy (GTDB): domain Bacteria; phylum Desulfobacterota; class Desulfobacteria; order Desulfobacterales; family Desulfobacteraceae; genus Desulfobacula. Next base: position 3,879 of record CAXMTQ010000151.1, on the reverse strand, counting down.
TTGATCTCTTATCCGGAGGGCTTTCACACGTTTGAACATAGGATCATTGTCACTGGGTTTGCTCACCAAAGAAAATGTTCCTCTCTTTTTCTCCATGTACTGCATAAAAGCTTTATCAGAAAAATTGGTTCCAAACCTGAGATCTGTAATATAATGCAGCTCTTCCAGCTCCTTTAAAGGATGATCATTGAGTTCATCAATAATTTTAGCAGCAGCTTCTTCAAATAAAGGATCGTAAGGATCCAGCCCTTTATTTCTTTGATCTTTATGAAAGTCTTCAGACACTTCATGTTCAAAAACTTCATCCAACCATCTTTTACCGCTTATATCCATGACCTCTATTGTTATGGCAACTTTTTCGCCATTTGACTCTTCAATTTTTCCAAGAATATACAAATCTCCTGTAGCAGTTTTATCCGGTGTTACACGTACTGCACCGAATTGACCTGTTGCTTCCAGTTCCCTCTTAAGTTTATAGGCAAAGCGGTTCGCCTCTGCCCTACGTAGTTCTGGCCAAATATTTTCGTCATCATAATCTGACGGATCTTCGGGCAGGCCTGGATCAAAAACAGGAATTATCACATCAAGTGTTGGTGCGGTTACCATGGATTTTTTTTCCACATCCTTTGAGTAAGATGAGGATGGAAGAGGACCAACTGTTGACGAGGTTCGATTATGGGTTGAACATCCTGAAAGCAAAAATGTGAAAATAATAAAGAGTGTAACTATTTTTTTTAAAATCATGGCATCTCTCTGTTGTTATTTGGTGGGCAAGCCCTTGTATTTCCTGTACTCATTCCATAACTGCCTGCGTTTGACAGGGTCTGTTTCGTTTTCAGCAGCGTATCTTATCTGGGCAGCAAGCGCATCATCATTCCGGGCAGACGGAATGTCCTCCGGAAGCTTCCCGTTTGCCTTTTTTATATTTTCACGTGTTTTGCCAATCGTCTCATTTTTATCCTGCAAGCTCTGAATGTTACCGGATTCTATCATCTCAGTACCCTCAGGTGTAGAAGCATTTTTAGGAGCTTCAGTCCCCGACATTGTGGAGCTTGCAATAGATTCATCACCCGACGTTCCTCCAGCTTCTATTGTTGAATCACCAGCATTGCTTTCTAACCCATCGCCATTGCTGTCTGCTGCACTTGAAGATTTTTCCATTTCCTTTAACTCCTGGCACAATTCAAATCGATTGAGAGATTCCAAAAAAGCTTTTTCCATAAGCTGAAGACGCTCTTCCTGGGTCAAGCTTGGGTCGTCAACATAGTGAATGCTCACATCTGTACAATCAATAGTTTCTTCAAAACTGTCCTCGGCATAAGCGATGGGTTGAGAAAAAATAGAATACCAGATAAAACTATAAATGGCTATGTGAACAAAGAGTTTTAAATTTTTCAAAACAGCCTCCGTCTTTACAAAAAAAGTAAAAGTTTTTTTGCCTCTTGTCAAGAAATAGATAAAAAATTGTTGGAAACCTGAAAAACTGTTCTGGATTTTCTATTTTTGGAGGTGCAAACAACTCAACAACAAAAATACTGCGAACAAAACCGCATTAAATACCCTTAAAGGTATCAATATGATGGCATGCATATTGATGGTCTATATCTCCCTTGAGCACAGGAGCTTTTGCCTGGCAAATGTCTGTAGCGAGAGGGCAGCGGTCAATAAACACACAACCTGAATGAGTTGTGGTAAAAAGAGATTCTGTTTTTTTTGTTCCAGCCTTTTTAAGATTGGTTTTAATATCAGGGTCAACATCTGGAATAGCTGAAAAAAGCAGTTGAGTATATGGGTGAAGTGCCTTTTTAAAAATTTGAGAAGTTGTTCCTGTCTCCACTATTTTTCCAAGATAGATAACTGCAAGCTTCTGGGTGACAAACTCCACCACACTTAAATCATGGCTAATAAACATGAATGCAAGACTGTATTTTTCCTGCAGATCCATCATCAAATTCAATACCTGTGCCTGAACAGAGACATCAAGGGCAGAGACTGCTTCATCAGCCACAATCAGAGAGGGTCTTGTAATCAATGCCCTTGCAATGGCAATTCTTTGCCGTTGACCACCTGAAAATTCATGGGGGTATTTATCAATATCCCTATAAGACAACCCCACCTCTTCCAGTATTAATTCAACCCTTTTCCTGTATTTCTGCCGTGAAATTGATTTTTCCAGCATATCCAGTGGTTCACCAACAATTGAGAGAACTTTTTTTCTGGGGTTTAAAGAGCTGTACGGATCCTGAAATACCATTTGAAACTGTTTTCGCAATTGCCCTAACTTGGTTTTAGATGCTGAAAAGAGATCAATATTATTGTAATATACCGTTCCTGATGTCGGTTTCTCCAAAGCCATGACAATTCTTGCCAGAGTGGATTTTCCACAACCTGATTCGCCAACTATGCCAAAGCTTTCACCCGCTTCAATTTTCAGATTAATACCATCTAAAGCTCTAAAAACAGGAGGTTTCCCAAAGAAATTTTTTCTGGGCAAAAGATAATCTTTAACGATATTTTCAATTTTTACAAGAGACACTGTTTTATTTTTAATCCTTCACGACTGGATGAAAACATCTTATATGGTGATCTGGAGAAATATCAGACTGCTCTGGCTCAGATTTTAGGCAGATATCATCTGAAAAACTGCACCTTGGTGAAAAAATACAACCCTGGAGAGTTGATGCTGGGTCAGGAACACTGCCGGGAATAGTGCTGAGACGTTTTTTACCTTCAAGCCCGGAAGAGCCGGGTTTTGGTATTGCAGCAAACAAGCCCTGTGTATAAGGATGGCTCATATGTTTAAAAACTTTAGAAGTCTCTCCCTTCTCCATAACTTCTCCTGCGTACATAATCATCACCTTTTGTGTTGTCTGGGCAATCACTCCAAGGTCATGACTTATCATAATCAAGGACATGCCAAACTTTATGGCAAGCTCTTTTATTAATTCAAGAATCTGCTGCTGCACAGTAACATCAAGAGCTGTGGTTGGTTCATCTGCAATGAGAATATCAGGTTTACAGGCAATTGCCATTGCAATCATAACCCGCTGGCGCTGGCCTCCGGAAAGCTGGTGTGGATAAAGGTTTAAGCCAAATCGTTCCACTGGCAGGTCAACGCTTCCCATCAGCTGCTCAACTTCATCTCTTATTTGTCTCTTTTTCATGTTTCTGTGAAGAATCAGGCTTTCTGCAATTTGGGCACCAATTGTTTTTACAGGATTGAGTGCTGTCATGGGTTCTTGAAAAATCATACCGATTTTATCTCCCCGTATCCCGCACATCTGCTTTTCATTAAAGAGGTTAATGTCTTCTCCATTCAGTAGAATCTGTCCTGTAACTTTGGATCTATGAGGAAGCAGAGCCATGATTGCCAGAGCTGTAATAGATTTACCACAGCCTGATTCACCGACAATACCAAGGCGTTCACCTTTTTCAATTGAAAAATCAATGCCTTTGATAATCTGCAGAGGGCCATCAAGTGTATCTATTGTCACATATAAATTTTCTACTTCAAGCAGTTTCATGAAGATTTATCTGTTTCTCCTGAGCTTGGGGTCCAGAACATCTCTTAAACCATCTCCAAAAAGATTTAATCCAAGGACTGTCAGAGCAATTGCCATACCGGGATAGATTGCCAGCTGTGGTGCAAAATGTAAAAAAGTCTGAGCTTCATTAAGCATCTTTCCCCAACACGCTGCAGGAGGCTGGGTTCCAAGACCAAGATAACTCAAGCCTGCTTCTGCAAGAATTCCTATTGCAAATTGAATTGTAGCCTGCACTATTAATACGCTTGCTGTATTAGGCAGAACATGTTCAATGGAAATTCGTGCCTTTGACTTTCCAGAACTCATGGCTGCAAGTATAAACTCTTTTTTCCAT
>CAXMTQ010000150.1:0-5962 GCA_964196205.1 uncultured Desulfobacula sp. | reverse complement strand
AAAGAAATTGTATCCCAGGTACATGGTAAAGGTGCTTTCAGCAGTTTTAAGTATGAAAGCGGTACACATCGTGTCCAGCGGGTACCTGAAACAGAAACCCAGGGAAGAGTGCATACTTCTGCAGTTACTGTGGCAGTCCTTCCCGAGGCCGAAGATATAGAGGTAGATATAAATCCAGCTGATCTTAAAGTAGATGTGTTCAGGGCTTCAGGGCCCGGAGGTCAGTCTGTAAATACAACAGATTCAGCTGTAAGAATTACCCATGTCCCAACCGGTGCGATGGCCACCTGTCAGGATGAAAAATCCCAGCATAAAAACAAGGCCAAAGCCATGGGTGTTCTAAAGGCGCGTGTTCTTGATGCCAAAGTCAGGGAAGAGGAAGCGAAAAGAGCAGCCCAAAGAAAGGGGCAGGTGGGAACTGGCGATCGAAGCGGCAGGATAAGAACCTATAATTTCCCCCAGGGTAGGATGACAGATCATCGAGTCGGCCTTACACTCTATAAGCTTGATAGTATCATGGGAGGAGATATCCAGGAAATTATTGATGAACTTCAAACATATAATCAAGCACAGGCTTTAAAGGAGATTGCTTAACAGCCGTTACAAAACGCTAATTTCCCCAATTGTGAGCATAGCTCTTCTTCGAACCGGCGTTGGAAAAATTATCTGTTCTGTAACAGCCTGTTGACTATACATTATAACCTGAAGGTTACACGCAAAATGTTCAAAAATGAATGACTGGACCATCATCAAGCTTCTCTCCTGGACAGAATCCTACTTTCAAAGCTATTCCATTGACAGCCCAAGATTAACAGGAGAACTGCTGCTTGCCTATTGCCTTGATATAAAGCGGCTTGATTTATATCTTCAGCATGACCGCCCCCTTAATAAAAATGAGCTATCCCATTTTAAGGCATTAATTAAAAAAAGAACAGAAAATCAACCACTTGCATATATTACTGGTGAAAAAGGTTTTTATGAATCTGATTTTAGAGTAACTAAAGATGTTTTAATCCCCAGACCTGATACTGAAACCATTGTTGAACAGGCATTAAAGATATTAAATGTAAACAAAAAAAACAGACCCTGGAATATTTTGGAACTCGGTACTGGTTCAGGGGCAATTATTATTTCTCTTGCAAAAGAAAAACCCCATAATTATTATTTTGCAAGTGACTTTTCCATTGCCGCCCTTGAAATCGCAAAAGAAAATGCTGAGAAAATAATTAACAATAAAATCAATTTTTTTTGCACAGACTGGTTTTCAACAATAAAAGAGAGTATGCAATTTGACTTGATAGTTTCAAATCCACCCTATATTCCTTCCAGTGATATTGCAAAACTTGAGCCCGAGATAAGAGAGTTTGAACCCATGCTTGCACTTGATGGAGGTAAAGACGGGCTTAATAGTTTCCGATTTATATTAAAAAAAGCGCACTGTTACCTTGCTCCCGGGGGGGTGATTTTGCTTGAAATCGGGTTTGACCAGAAAGATAGGCTTATCAATATTGTAAACAAATATTCCCTTTACCAATCTGTAAAATTTATAAAGGATTTAGCAGGGCATAACCGGGTGGCGTTAATTAAAAAATCAATTGATAAATAATTTTATTTTTGATATACAAGTTAGAATTTTTATATGAAAGGATTAATTGAAAATTTTTTCATGTTTTGTTTTGGGCTTTAACACACTTCAATCCGCCCGTGGCGGTTTGTTGTATTTTATAAAAACTCACATTCAGGGACTTGAAATTCAGGTGCTTTTGATGAAAGTCGAATTTCAGGCAGGATCTGAATGGTGGAAACAACCATTAATTTAATTTGGAGAACAGATGGCTTACATTAAGATTAGAGAACTTCTCGAAGCTGGTGTCCATTTTGGACATCAGACCAAACGCTGGAACCCGAAGATGAAAAAATATATCTTTGGAGCAAGAAACGGAATTTACATCATTGATCTGCAGCAGACTGTAAAACTTTTTAGAGAAGCACATGATTTTATCAAGGGTGTGGCTGCAAACGGTCAGGATGTCCTTTTTGTAGGGACAAAAAAACAGGCTTCCGAGACTATTTATGATGAAGCAAATCGTGCTGAACAATTCTATGTTCAAAATAGATGGCTTGGAGGCATGTTGACTAACTTTCAGACCATAAAAAATAATATAACTCGATTTCATTTTTTGAGTTCCATTGAAAATGATGGAAGCCTTGAAAATTATCCTAAGAAAGAGCAGTCAAAGATGCTTAAGGATAAAGATAAACTTGAGTTTGCCATTGGCGGCATCAGTGAAATGAAAAGACTGCCCGGCGCAATTTTTGTAATTGATCCCAATAATGAATCCATTGCCGTAAAAGAGGGTAAGCGGCTTGGAATTCCAATTATTGCCATTGTCGATACAAATTGTGATCCAGATGATGTTGATTTTGTAATTCCTGGAAATGATGATGCCATCAGAGCCATACGTCTTTTTGTCTCCCGAATAGCAGATGCATGTATTGAAGGGAAATCGCTTTATGAAGAAAAACAGCGCGCTGAATCTGATAAAAAGGGCGAAAGCGGAGAGATAAAAGAGAAATTAGAAGGAAAACAGACCCGTGAAATTGTTTCCGACGGTACTGATGGTCCTGTAGTAGAAAAAATTAAAAGAAAAACTGCACCTGTTGCCAGTGACATTCAGGTTAAAGAGACAGACAGTGATGAAAAACCAGAAAGCGATGAGAAAAAGGATAAGGAGTAAAATAAAATGGCGCAAATTTCCGCAGCAATGGTAAAAGAACTTCGCGAGGCAACAGGTTCTGGAATAATGGACTGTAAAAATGCTCTTAGTGAAGCAGATGGTGATATTAAAAAAGCAATTGATTTTTTGAGAAAAAAAGGTCTGGCAAAAGCTGCTAAAAGAGCTGGACGTTCAACTTCAGAAGGCGTTATTTACTCTTATATTCATACAGGTGCAAAACTTGGTGTTCTTGTAGAGATTAATTGTGAATCTGATTTTGTTGCAAAAACAGATGGTTTTATAGAGTTTGCAAAAAATATTGCAATGCATATAGCAGCTGCTGATCCAGTAGGCCTTGTTCCAGAGGATATTGACTCTTCTTTGATTGAAAAAGAGAAAGAGATTTTCAGAGCTCAGATGCTTGAAGAGGGCAAACCTGAAAAAATTATTGATAAAATTGTTGAAGGCAAGGTGGAAAAATTTTACAAAGAGATCTGTCTCATGAGTCAGCAGTATGTGAAAGACCCGCAAAAAACTATTGATGATGTTTTAAAAGAGACAATTAGTGTAATTGGTGAGAATATTCAGATAAAAAGATTTACACGTTTTAAGATAGGAGAATAGAATCTTGAGCCAAAAGTCTGAGTTTGAACGGGTTTTAATTAAACTTAGTGGAGAGGCCCTGATGGGAAATCAGGGCTTTGGTATTACCCCTGAAATGATCCATTATGTTGCAAATGAAATTTTAACTATTTTCAAGTTAAATGTTGAAATTTCCATTGTTGTTGGCGGTGGTAATATATTTAGAGGTATTGCAGGCAGTTCTGCCGGTATGGACAGAACTTCTGCAGATAATATGGGTATGCTGGCAACCGTTATCAACTGCCTGGCTCTTTGTGATGCCCTTGAAAAACTCGACATACCGACAAGGGTGCAATCTGCCATTCCCATGGCAAGAATTGCAGAACCTTTTATAAGAAGAAAAGCAGTCCGTCATCTTGAAAAGGGAAGGGTTGTTATTTTTGCTGCAGGTACTGGAAATCCATATTTTACAACAGATACAGCAGCTGTTTTGCGGGCAAATGAAATTAGAGCCCAGATTCTGTTTAAAGCTACCCAGGTTAATGGTGTTTATGATAAAGATCCTATGGTTCATGATGATGCTGTGATGTTTGATGAACTCTCTTATATGAGTATTATTGAAAAGCAGCTTCATGTGATGGATATGACTGCTATCTCACTTGCAATGGAACAGAATCTGCCTGTTCAGGTGTTTGATCTTCATAAAAAAGGTAATATTTATAAGGCTGTAACAGGGCAGGAGGGTGTAGGAACCAGGATTTATAACCGTTAAGGATGGATTATTATGATGAATGAAGTGCTACAGGAAACAAAAGAGAGAATGGAAAAATCTCAAAAAGCTTTTGAGCATGAAATGGTAAAAGTTCGTACTGGAAGGGCCTCTACAGCTTTACTTGACAGTGTTAAAGTTGATTATTATGGAACATTGACACTTTTGTCCCAGATGACAACTATCTCAATCCCTGAAAGCAGACTCATTACAATCAAACCATGGGATGTCAGTGTAATCAATCAGGTTGAAAAAGCAATTTTAAAAGCCAACCTCGGCCTGACCCCTTCCAATGATGGTAAATTGATTAGAATACCCATACCACCTTTGACAGAAGATAGACGAAAAGAGATTGCAAAAAGTATATCTACGATCTGTGAGGATTTTAAAGTGGCTGTTCGAAATATAAGGCGGGACTCCAATGAGATGTTGAAAGATCTTCAAAAAGATGGGGATATTTCAGAAGATGACAGCTTTAAAGCTCAAAAGCAGGTTCAGGAAGCTACTGACACCTATATTAAAAAGTTAGATAAAATTTTTGTTGATAAAGAGAAGGAAATTCTTGAAGTCTGACTTGCAACAAGATGTAACCCTCGATCCTGACACACTTCCATCACATGTAGCCATTATCATGGATGGCAATGGCAGGTGGGCAAAAAAAAGATTAATGAACCGTATCAAAGGGCATGAACAAGGCTCTGATACGGTTCGTTCCATTGTGACTGCTGCAAGAGAACTTGGAATTAAAGTTCTTACCTTATATGCTTTTTCCACTGAAAACTGGGCAAGACCAAAACATGAAATAAAAGCATTAATGATGCTTTTAAAAAAATTTATCATATCCCAGCGATCTGAATTATCCAGGAACAATATCCGTCTTAATATCATTGGTCAAAAGTATAAACTTCCTCCTGATGTACAAAAAGAGATTGATACTACCATTGATTTGACAAAAAAAGGTAATAAAATGCTTCTGAATCTGGCATTGAGTTATGGAGCCAGAGAAGAAATTACCACAGCAGTTCAAAATATTGCAAAAAAAATAGAATCAAAAGAGATAGCTGTCAAAGATATTACGCACGATCTTATATGCGATCATTTATATACCAAATCCATGCCTGACCCTGATTTGATTATTCGCACAAGCGGTGAATATCGTTTAAGTAATTTTTTATTATGGCAGGCAGCATATTCTGAAATTTACATAAGTGATACTTTGTGGCCTGATTTTTCCAAAGAGGAGTTTGTTGAAATATTAAAAAATTTCCAGAAAAGGGACCGAAGGTTCGGTAAAGTTGCATGCAGCACATCAACAGATGGATAACAGCATTAATACTTATTCCCATCCTTTTATGGGTTCTTCTTAAAGGCAGCACTCTGCTGCTTGCAGCAGTTGTCTCTATTGTTGCCATATTTGCCATGGGTGAATATTTAAAAATAATCTTTCAAAATGATGACAACCCCGTTTCCAACACCATAAAGGTCATCTCTTATGCTGCTTCAATTACATTGATTGTCGGTACATGTTTAGGGTCATGGGAAATTGAGTTTTTAATTCTATCCCTGAATCTTATGGTTTTGTCCATTTTTGTATTATTTAAATTTGCTGATAATCAAGAAGTTTTTCAGCTTATTGCAAAACAGGTTCTCGGCATTGTTTATATTCCGATTTCTCTCTCCTTACTGATTTTCATGAAAGAGTTTGATCAAGGAAATTTCTGGATTATTTGGCTTTTGATTGTTATTTTTTCCAATGATACCGGTGCATTCTATGGTGGGAAGTTTTTTGGTAAAAATGCTCTCTCCCCTAATATCAGCCCTAATAAAACCATTGAAGGATCAATTGGAGGGATAATAACTTCTTTGATTGCCGGGTTTATTTTCAGTGTAATCT
>CAXMTQ010000149.1:0-5976 GCA_964196205.1 uncultured Desulfobacula sp. | reverse complement strand
CCTTCCATTGCCGGGGCTCATCATGAAAAACTTGATGGATCAGGATATCCCCTGCATCTTAAAGAAGAGAACCTGAATCTTCAGGCAAGAATTCTGGCAATTGCTGATATTTTTGAAGCACTCAGTGCCCTGGACAGACCATATAAAAAACCCAAGACTTTGAATCAGACTATCAAGGTTCTTGAACAGATGGGACAAAACAAATTATTAGACAGTGATATTATTAAAATCTTTTTTGAATCTGAAACGCATCTTGAATATGCAAAAGCCTACATGTCACCATGGCAAATGGATATTTAACGTCTGACTTAGAACCTGACAACCTGGTTTCTGACCTTTAGGTTAAAGGTCACACGCAATTTGTTCAGGTATCAGGCTATAAAAAATTTTAAATATGGCAAAGGATATCGGGCTTGCCCAGATAGTAGATACAGAGATTGAAATCATTCATCTTTAGCAAGTTTTTTCCTGGTTTTTCTTTTTCTTCTGAGTTTCTGTTTTTTTAGTTTTTCTATTTTTTTTAGTTCTCTGTCATCCATGCCACGATTTTTTTCATCAATTTTTTTAACCAGCAGACGTAAAGCAAAAAATTTATTTAAATGCTGGGATCTTTCTTTACCATATTTAACACTTAAACCGGTAACAACATGTTTTGCAAACACTGCAGATGATGATTTGTTAACCTTCTGCCCCCCTCTTCCAGAAGCTTTTATGAATTTAAATTCAATATCCTTTTTTCTAATACCAAGATCTGCCATCTTTTTTTCAAGGGCTTCTATTTTCTCTTTTCTCGGTCCCATGACAACATACTTTCTAAATATTTGCTATAATGTCCAGTGGAAGGATGGGTCAAAGCAGAAAACCTTATAGTCAAACTTTATTCAAACAACACTTTTTATATTTTTTCCCGCTTCCACAGGGACAAGGCTCATTCCTTCCAGTCTTTGGAACTTCTCTTTTAAATGGAATTATATTTCCTCTGTTTTTTAGATTTCCAATATCCTGAAATATTTCCTCAAACTCTTCTGATTCTCTTTTTCGCCTTTTTTCTTCCTCTTCTCTTTTTTTATAGATATCAGGCAGTTCAGGGATACTTACATTATGGATAATGCTGAGACACTCTAACGCCTCCCCGATATAACCTGAAGTATTACCACGGGCATATATTTTCTGTAATTTTTTAATCCCTCTTTTATCACCAATTCCTCTCAGGCAAAATGCAAATGTCTCATATGAATCCATCTCATTTTTTTCATCTTCCCATCTCTTGGAAACAAGGTCAAAAGATTCAGAAAAGGGAAGATTTTCAAGAACAGCAAAGCTCTCCCAATCACCAATATCATTGTTTTGAATGGCATTTATAATCATTTCATCGGCTGATTCATCCAAGGCAGTCATTGATTTTATTGCATCACTGTATATGTAATCCAAACTATCTGAATTATTAAGGACTCTGACCAGGTCTGGAATAAATTCTCTGCTGCCGATGTGACCCATGATTTTTACAATCCAAATATCTCCCCGAGTGTTCAATCTCTCTGACAAAATATTTTTCAACTCTGGTATGGGTGCAAATTCCACTATCTTTCTGCATATTATTTCCGGCAACCTGGAACCGATTTTTTCTATTGCCAGAATTAACTCTTCCAATCCGGCATTTGGAAGTATTGCGTTTATATAGAAATCACGTTCCAAAATAGAACAATATAGAGATATTACCAATACTATGAGAAGATCCATCCCGGAATTTTTCTTTTTTCCCAGTTTACTCCAGACAGAGGGATGCCTGGAAAGCTCCTTAAATAAGGCCACAGCCATTGTATCTTTCACAAACAGCTCATGAAGGTCCTCAGAAGATAGATTTTCCTGGTATCTATGCTGTACAATGTTTTGAATTTCAAACATTAAGGTGGTAACAAAATCATGGTGATGATCTTTTTCAAGATTTCTCACCATCATATCAAATTGATCTTTTTTTACAAAAAATTGAGCATTCCTTTTAAAAAAGCTTTCTAAAATTTCCTTTGGATTCTCAATAATGTTTTTACTGCCAGGATACTCTGTCAGGTCATTATAATACTTTTCAGCATCACAAAAATCTACAATTGACTGGATTTGCAACTCTTCGACTGACCTGTTTTGTTTTATTGATTCCAATATTATATTTATAATCAGTTTTACATCTTCAGAATGATTATGTCTCAGCAAATTAAATAATGCACAACTTTGCAACAGAGAATTTTTAATCTGCATGGCAGCAGATATTAATGTCTCCCTGCTGTTTTGGTTGAGAACACTTCCGAGATAATCAAAAATCCCAAACAGGGAGTCTGAATGAATATTGTTTGACAAGGAGCCAATTATATCTTCAAGAGCGGGCTCATATTTCATCTTTGCAAGAGCCTTGGCACAATTTGATGGAACACTCCCCTCTCCATTTTTAAAGCTTTCCAGGATATGAGGTGCATGTTCAACTGCATTATGCTTTGCAAGATATCTTGGTGCAGCACAAGCCAGGTGACTATTTTCATCTCCAATCAGTTTGCTTACTTCATCACAATATTTGTTTGGATATCGATTCGTTATGGCATCGAAAGCCCAGCGCCTGACCAGGCTGTTTTCGTGTGAAAGATGTATTACATAATCTTCATATGTCCATAATTTATGCATAACTGCTTTTAAAACCTTTTTTAAATGCACCTGATGTGGTCTGATGCCTGCCACAGCATTCTTTACATTATTGAGATTATTGTCAAGAGTCAAAAATTTCTGAATATTGCAAACTGCCTGTGACTGATGCCTTTTGTATCCTTATTTTATATGGTACTATCTGCTATGAATTTTTTTTCAAAGCTAATCATAACCATCTTCGTATTATTTTTGTGCTACCCATTTCCTTCGTATGGATTTGAGCGATACAACAGGGTTACCAAGTATGATGGTTATTTTAAGAAATACACCAAACATTTTTTTGGGCCCGGATTTGACTGGCGATATTTTAAATCCCAGGCCATTGCAGAATCCAACCTGAATTCCGATGCAAAATCCCATGTTGGAGCAAAAGGAATCATGCAGATAATGCCAAAAACATTTGAAGAAATTAAGTATAAAAACGCTTCAATAAAAGGATCTTCCCTGCAACCCAAATGGAATATTGCAGCGGGTATTTATTATGACAGGGCAATATGGAAATTATGGAAGGCTAAAAGGCCTTTTATGGATAAACTTGCTTTCATGTTTGGAGCCTACAATGCAGGTAAAGGAAATATCATTAAAGCTCAAAAAATTGCAGAAAAAACTGATATGAACCCAAACCATTGGTCATCTATTGAGAAAACACTTGTTAAGGTAACAGGCAAACATAGTAAAGAAACCATTGGATACGTGAATAAAATAAACAAGGTAAAAGGGGTATTAAAATAATGGAACTCGGAATACTTATGGCAAATTTTGTATATGCAGTTTTTGGAGTGATTCTTACACTGATTTTTATGCTTTTAGGGTTTAAACTGTTTGATCGAGTGACCCCGTTTGATACATCAAAACAGTTGTCCGACAACAATACCGCTGTTGGAATTGTTGTTGGCTCCATCTTTATAGGACTTGGTATTGCCGTTGGACTTGTCATTGGCATGGGACTAAATTAGACGTGTTTTATTACTCTTATCGAACAAGAACTTCTAAGGCATTTAAAACATAATAAAATCAATACTACTTTCATGATTGGAATCAATGTTTAACCCAAATTTCCAGTGATGTATTATTCCAGGAAATTTTATTTTTATCATTGACCTCCCAACCCATTGCAGGTAGATAATACAAAGTATTTATTCTAAAAGGAAAAACTCATGCTGGATTATCCCGTATATTTGATAAGATCCAGAAACTTTATTATAATTTGCTTTTTGTTTGCACTATTCATCTTTGGATGTTCCGGTATAGAAGTCAGTCAGGATTATCAGCCGGATACGAACTTTAACAATTTAAAAACATATACCTGGAAATACATAACCCAGGAAAAAACCGGTGATGTGAGAATCGATAACTCCTTGATGGATAACAGAATTCGCAAAGCCACAGAGAGTGCTCTGCTGGAAAAAGGGTTGATTGTTGCTGAGAAAACTCCTGATTTTCAAGTGGCATATACATATACTATCTCAAAAAAAATTTATTCCCGCCCGGTCAATACCGGCGTAGGGTTTGGATACGGATCATATAGACGCTATGGAACAATAGGTATCCGAACGGGCACACAAATAGATGAATATGACGAGGGACTTCTGGTTATTGATTTTTTAAAACCGGACAGCGATATTGTCCTATGGAGAGGGAAAAGTACGCACTGGGTTGATACTCATTCAACACCTGAAAGTACAACCGATCAGATTAATAAAATTGTTGAAAAAATACTGTCCCAGTTCCCGCCTGGAGAGCCACTTTGATCTGATCTGGTAGAGAAAAAGTGGACATTCATACATCTCTTATAACAATTAAATATTGATTTAAAAATTCGAAAATTCAACGACAGAAATAATATAAAAACACAACATATGGATTAAAAATAAGCTGGTTCCTTGACAAAAATAAAGATCATGATCTATAAATTCTAATTATCTGCCTGATAATATAGGCATCTATTGGGGACAGAAACCGTGGAAGACAAGATTCAATATCAAAGCAAGACTCAGAAGAAAAAAGAGGCTGAAGAACTTCAGAGGTTAGGATTGAAGCTCAACAACCTGTCTGTCCAACAATTGGAGAATATTGAGATTCCGAAAAATTTAAAGACCGCCCTTATAGAGGGCAAGTCAATCACATCCAATATTGCAGGCCGACGGCATCGGCAGTTCATTGGCGCTTTGATGCGGGATGTGGACCCAGAATCCATCAATTTGGCATTGCTGCAAGCTGAAAATAAAAATTTTGTTGAATCCGAAGCTGCGAAAGAGTCCCGGGTGTGGATAGACAAGCTATTAACAGGTGACCCGGCTAAGATAGAGGCCTTGCTGTATGAATTCCCGAGGCTTGAGCGCCAGAGGTTGAGGCAGTTAGTTAGAAATATTAAAAAAGAAGAACCAGGGACTAAATCTTTCAAATTCAAAGGAACTCTTGAAAAGCTCATTATGGCGGAAATAAACTCAAAATGAGTCATTCATAAAGAACAACGCTCAAGTATTATTATCCAATGGCTAACCGCCAGAAGATCCTCAAGATATCAATGATATCATTTGTAATCTTGATTAAATTTTTTTGAAGTTCTGGCAGATCAAACCGAGGTAAATTGGGGAGAAGATTACTTGCAAGACAAGCTCCTTTTTTTAGCAGAATGAATACCCAAGACTATCATCTGTTAGCCATCACTTTATTCAAAATCACCCACCCACAACATGTAGTAACTGATAAAAAAATATTACGAGTTAAACCATTTGCAAACAATTGATATCTCCACAGGTTTGTCTCTTCAAGAATTGAATAATAATGTTGTCACAATTATCGAGAAGTGGGATAGCGTGGAGGATTTGCAGGCACATTTATCAGCACCACATATGCTTGAATATAGAGAAAAAATTAAGGATCTTGTTGAAAAAATGTCAGTGAAAGTATTAAAAGAAGCATAGGCGCTGGCGACACTCTGATTCAAAAGCTTTTGACAGCAAGTATGAATAAAAATCCTGGTCAACTCATCAATAATTCTTGCAGTGCTGTTTGTCGTTCGTTGATATCTTGATTTTTAACCGCCATCGCAAGTGCTCTTCGTGTACCAACAAATACCACCAATTTTTTTGCTCTGGTTGTCCCAGTATAAATCAAATTTCTGAAGAGCATTTTAAAGTGTTGTGTAAGGATCGGAATGATTACCACTTCAAATTCACTGCCCTGGGATTTGTGTATGGTAATCGCATACGCTAAATCAAGCTCCATTATATCATTTTGCTTGTAATGAACCAGTCGATTATCAGGATAAAAGGCAACGGA
>CAXMTQ010000148.1:0-6003 GCA_964196205.1 uncultured Desulfobacula sp. | reverse complement strand
GGCTTTCCATGATATCTTCCTTGCTGGGATCTGGATTTCTTTTTAAAAGATCCGTAGAGGCCATCACCATTCCAGGGGTACAAAAACCACATTGTACGCCACCTTTCTCAAGAAAAGCTTCCTGGACTGGTGTCAGATCACCGTTAATAGACTGACCCTCAATGGTTTCGATTTTCTTATTCTCGCATTCAACTGCCAGCATTAGGCAGGCCAATATCGGTTCTCCTTCCAGCAATACGGTGCAGGAACCGCACTCGCCCGTACCGCATCCCTCCTTGGTCCCGGTCAGCCCCAAGTTGTTGCGTAATACGTCCAGCAATTGCCAGCTCATAGGTTTCTTCATTGACTGTAAGTTCAATGATTCTTTTTCTCTTTGCTGTTGTCATCCTTACCTCCCCCCGATATTTTGATCAGTGAGTTCTTTTACAGCATCACTGAGGGCCTGCCTTGATTGAGTTTTCAAACATTCAGTCAGATAGCTTTTTGAATACCCATGATGGGGCATTATTTTTAAAGAACCGGCAATTTTTTGTGAAACTTTGTTTATGTTCTCCTGCGACAGGTTTTTTCCTGCCAGCCAGTCTTCGGCTTCCACTGCCCTCTGAGGGGCCCCGAAGACTGCACCTACAGTAATTCTGGCCTGTTTACATGTCTCAAGGTTTTTTTCTGTTTCCAGAAATACCCCGATATTCACAACTGCAAATTCAATGGTATCCCTCACTGTGAATTTTGCAAATCCAGACCCTGAAGGCCCCTGTGTTTCTGGAACAACAACCTTTGTTATGATTTGATCCGGTCCCAGCGACAAGGGTTTGAGAGAATCACCGGTATAGATCTTCTCAATTGGTATCTGGTGCTCACCATTCAAGTCTGAAATAATCACATCTGCATTGAGGCAAAAAAGCGCCGGTGCCGTATCAGACATAAAGACAGCCCAGCACTTTTTCCCTTTAGGGGCAAAGTAGCAAACTGTCCCCCCGCGTTTCAGACAAGGCTCTATAAATTGAAACGTGTGGGTCTGGTTCAGGTAAAGGCATCGAGTTTCCTGGCATATATTTCCACCTATCGTCCCCATATTTCTGATCTCACGGGTGGCGACCATTTGCGCGGCCTTTGCCAGCAACGGTGCTTTTTTCTGAATTTCAGGGGAAAGGGTTATGGCTGTCAGCGATATATTCGCATCTACAATCAAGTTGTCCTCTTCATCAACTTGGATAGGGATAGGAGGCAATCCTTTCAGGCTTACAATGACCCCTGGCGTGCAAAGTTTATATTTCATTCTCGGAAAAAGGTCCGTACCGCCTGACAGCAATCTGGCATCCTCCCCGGATTTCAGGAGGCTCACAGCTTCTTCAAACGACTTGGGGCTTTCAAGTGTGAATTTTGGTAAATACATAATAATTCCTTTATTTGCAGGATCAGTTATTCAAGAAACTACCCGAATGATCTTTCTTGATTTTTGTAAACACAAAGTCATGCTGCATTTTCGTATGTTTTCTGATTATATTTATATTTAAAATCCAGTGGACTTACAACTCCTAACCTGGACAAGCCAGAACCAAAAAGGTTTTCATAACAAATAAGCAATAGTATAGTGATTCTCAAGTTTAAAAACAATAACAAAAAGGATGAAAGCAGCTTCATTTAAATCAGCACAAAAAATCAGTGATGCTCTTGATATCACTAAAATCCATAAAAAGCTCGATAATTTTGCCTCTCTTTATTGCCCTGTTATTAAACATTTTCCTGTGGGTTATCATTGGAGTATTATGCAGGTAGAATATGCAACAGATATAATTTTTAAACGTCAAAAAAATCTGCATATTTGACAAGAAAATTATTTGTTTTGATTGTTGGGATGTTGCACTTGCCAGACTTTTTCAAGCAGAACTATTTGATTTGAAGTGAGCAGCAAATATATTGTATGTCTTCAACGAATTACAATATACAAGGTTGAAATAAATACAAAAAAAACATCTGAAGTTTAACAGCCTGAGAAAAATTCTGTCAAATTTGTTTTATTGAATATTTTTTTATTTTAGACCGCAGGGTAGGCAGAGAAATACCAAGAATATCAGCCGTTCTGGTTTTATTCCACTGGAGTCGGGAAAGGGTTTTTGTAATATGCAATTTTTCAACATGGGCAAGGGAATAAGAATCAAGACCCATTTGCAGAAGATCACTTTTTATGTTTAATATTTTATCAATATCATCCTTGAGAAGAACATTACCCCTGCAACCGACAAGGGCTTGAACAATAGTATTTTCCAACTCCCTGACATTGCCCTTCCAATTGTGTTTCTTAAGCCTCTCCATGACACCATCCTGAAGCTTTGTCACCCTTGTTCCAAGTTCCTGATTGATTTTATTTAAAAAGTGTTCCACCAGCAGAGGAATATCTGAAATTCTCTGTTGTAAGGGTGGTACTTCAATCATAAAGACTTTAAGCCTGTAGAAAAGATCTTCTTTAAAAAGTCGTCTGCTTACCAGGTCAGAAAGGTTGGAATTGCACGCTGCAATAATACGACAATTTGATTTTAATACATTGGAACCTCCAACCTTTGTATACTCTCTTCTTTGAAGAAAGCCAAGCAGCTTGCCTTGGGTATTCAAGGGAAGCTGGGCAATCTCATCAAGAAAAAGAGTTCCACTGCCGGCCAGTTCAATTTTTCCTTTTGTTGTTATATCAGCCCCTGTAAAAGCACCCTTTTCATGGCCGAAAAGCTCACTTTCAAGAAGAGTTTCCACAACTGCTGAACAATCAAACACAACAAAAGGATCATCCTTAAAAGAGGAGTTCAGGTGAATTACCCTGGCAATCAACTCTTTGCCTGTACCGGTTTCACCCAGGAGCAGAACATTTACCCTGCTGGTACAGACAAGTCCCACCGTCTTGAATATCCTGCGCATTTTTTCACTTTTACCAATGATGACCCAGGGTTTTACAGATGTATCTTTTGCCGGTTTAAATGAAGGGGTTTTTCTATCTATTTCAAGAATATTGACAGCACGGTCTACAGCTTTTTCTATATCATTGACATCAAGGGGTTTGTGAATATAGTCAAAAGCCCCTCTTTTCATTGCCAGGATAGTTGTTTCCATATCCTGGAAAGCTGTGATCATAATAATTTTTGATGATTTTTCTTCCTTAATCATGGTTTTTAGTATATCCAGCCCGTTGGCATCAGGAAGCCTGATATCCATTATCACCACCTGGAACAGTTGCTTTGAAAAAAGCTCAAATCCTTTGGCTCCGGTTAGAGCCGTAAAAACCTTGTGCCCTTTTTCTGTTAAAAACATATTTAAGGATTCAAGGATGGAGGGTTCATCATCTATGACAAGTATTTTTGCCATTAAATTTTTCCTGTTGGAATCATAATTATAAATAGAGCGCCCTTTGTCTCGCCATTTTTTGCCTCAACAAATCCATTATGAGCTTGAACTATTCTTTTAACATTTGCAAGTCCCAGACCTATCCCTTTTGTTTTTGTTGTGAAAAAAGGTTTAAAAATCTTAGTCATAATATTTTTATCAAAACCATGACCTTCATCCTCAATCAGGACAGCTGCATATTCATGGTTATTTTTGACTCTTTTTTTAATTGTCACACTTATTTTTCCAAAGGGATCAGATGATTCAATGGCATTGATAAGAATATTTATAAATGCCTGGCCTAATTTTTCTCCATCTGCCAGAAGCAATGGAACTTTATCACTGAAAAGAGTAACCACATCAAGATTTTGTTCCCTGAATTTGATTTCCAGGAGTTCAATATAAGATTTTAAGATATGACATATATTGCAGGGTTTTATATTCAACTCCAGCGGTTTGGCAAAATCCAGAAGCTGGGTCAAAATTTTCTCCAGCCGGATGACTTCCGACACTGAAATATCAACTCTTCTCTTGTCATTTCCTGTGATTTGCCGATTACTGCTTAAAATTTGAAGATTCATTTTAATTGCTGAAAGCGGGTTTCTGATTTCATGGGAGAGGGATGCGGTAATCTGGCCTATATAAGCCATCCTCTCAGACTCCCGAAGTGCTGCTGTACGTCTCTCTACAATTTGTTCCAACTCTCTGTTCTGTTCAAGAATTTTTTTCTGGTGCATATCTTGAAAGTGATCGGAAAATCTGTTCATTGTATAGGCAAGACAGATATTGAGTTGTTCAATGATTGTATGAACCTCTTTTCTATCTGCATGTGAAAACAATATATCAACTAAAACAATACGATAGAGTTCAAAGGCTTTTTGAACGTCAGAAAGTAAAAAACCCGCCTTTAAACGCATATCTGTTATCTTGTCAATAAAGACATCAACATCATCATAATTTTTATTGACAAGAATCTGATAATTAGCATCAACTGCCTCAGTAATAGTCTGCATCAGTTCTTCAATGGGCCGGGCCGCATATTGCTTTCCTGCTTGAGTATGAAGTTTTTCAACCCATTCCTCTATAATTTTTGATCTCTGTTTAGTTAATACAGTTGAAAAAGAGAATGCCATTATAAGGTCTCGAAAATATCGGTTGTTATACTGTTATCCTTGCAATGTTTCCATGCTGTTTCAATATGATATTTTATATCCATTTTTCCCTTTTGCCCTGATAAAGATAAATAATTTAATATATTATCTAAGAAAAAATGAATCCGTCAAGATAAAGAGTATTTTTTTAATGGCTCCTTAGACTATTTGAGTTATCATTCGCCCTGTAAAAGTACACTCTTAATCCAGCAGCACCTTCTCAAGCTGTTTTACCATAAAATCAATCTCTTTTTCACTGATGATCAGCGGAGGAGAGATCCTTATGGTGTGACCATGGCTGTCATTGACTATTAATCCAAGCTTGAGAAGTTTCCTGCAAAATTCCATGGCATTACCCTCTTTTATCTCAATACCAATAAAAAGCCCTTGGCCCCTGACCTCTTTAACATGGGAAGATTTTTTTGCAATTTTTTCAATTTTCTCTTTAAGTATCTTTCCCTTTCTTTCTGCCTGCTCTGCCAGCTTTTCTTCTTCAAATACCTTTAAAGATGCAGTTCCTGCCACACAGGCAAGGGGATAGCCGCCAAATGTTGAGCCGTCCGACCCTTTGGAAAAGACCATATCCATAATTTTTGCATTTGTGATAAATACTGACAGAGGAACAAGACCACCTGATAAAGCTTTGCCAAGTATAACTCCATCTGGCACAATATTTTCATGTTCAAAACAGAATTTTTTCCCTGTTCTTCCCATACCGACCTGGATCTCATCACATACCAGCAGAAGATCATTCTCATCGGCAATTTCTCTCAGGCCTTTGAGAAAACCTTTAGGCGGAACAATCATCCCGCCCTCTCCCTGCATTGGTTCAACAAGAATGCCGCAGGTATTTTTATTAACAGCCTTTTTCACCTGGTCAAGATTGCCGAATTCAACAGATACAAATCCCGGAGTTAAGGGACCAAAGCCCTCTTTGGATTTTTTGCTTGAAGAGAATGAGACAATGGAAATTGTTCTGCCATGGAAATTTTTATCAAAAACAATTATCTCCTGTCTGCCGTCTTTAATTCCTTTTTGCTTGAAACCATAATATCTCATGGTCTTTATTGCTGTTTCAACAGATTCCACCCCTCCATTTTTTGGAAGAGCTTTATTCCCATGATTCCCAAATCTTGGAGCCATCTGGGGAGCAAACTTTGCAACTTTAGAAAGAAAAATTCCAAGGGGGTCTGTAAACACTACATTGGACAAAACAGAGGCATAGTTTCCCATTACCGCATCCACGACAGCATTTGTACTGGCAGGATGATGATGTCCCGGGTTTGCTGCTGAATATGCTGCAAGACAGTCAAGGTATTTATTGCCATTTTCATCTGTCAGCCAGCAGCCTTTTGCATGTCTTACAACAAGATTGATCCTGTCATAATGGTGGGCACCATAATCTTTTTCAAGATTAAAAATCGCTTTGTCATCTTCATTGGAAAATCCACTGAAGTATTGAATTTTTCTATTTGGTGTC
>CAXMTQ010000147.1:0-6019 GCA_964196205.1 uncultured Desulfobacula sp. | reverse complement strand
GCTTTCTGGTTCATCAAGATCACTGAGAATTTTGATCAACCCACAGCAGAAAAAATCAACGAACAGGTCTGGGGCAAAGTCGCAGGATTTGCAGCCAAAGATCTTAAAGAAAAATTTAATATTACAGAAACCGGATTAAAGGGTTTTGTAAAGGCGTTGAAACTTTTCCCATGGTGTATTCTTGTGGGTTATGATTTTCAAGAACAAAAGGATCAGGTGATTATTACTGTTCCTTCATGTCCTGCTCAGGAAGCCCGTCTCAAACGGGGACAAAAAGAGTATGTCTGCAAGCATATGCACAAAAATGAATTTGAAAACTTTGCAAAAATGATTGATGAACGTATTAAAGTGGAGTGTGAGTTTGCTCCGCCAGACCCACATCCGGATGATATGTTCTGCAAGTGGAAATTTACCTTAAAAGATTAAGACAAGAGCTTTAATATCCACTTTATCAGCATTTTTTTTATGATAGACATATCCTTCAAAAGCACCTGCAGATGAGGCAAATTCATAAATTTGTGTATATAAATGCATAGTTTCAGAACCCTTTTTGTCTATTTCTTTCGTCTTTTTTTCTTCTTTTTTTCCCACTCTTCCTGCTCTATTATTAAATCCTGGACACTTTGGGTCTCATTGGAAAGGATAATAGTGTGAGAATACTCATTTTTGCTGATGGAAATTGTTTCAATCTCTTTATTTAAAAACAACTCTATATCTTTAAGCTGCTCTTTTTCCTCTTTGCTGCAAAAGGAGATGGCAATACCTTTATTAACTCCTCGTCCGGTTCTTCCCACCCTGTGGACATAATTTTCCTTCTTTTCGGGAAGGTCATAATTTATGACATAATGTACATCTGGAATATCAATCCCTCTGGCACTTACATCTGTTGCAATGAGTATATTTATCTCCCCTTTTTTAAAAGCCTCCATCACATTTGTCCTCTCTTCCTGGACTTTTTCTCCATGAAGTGTTGAAGACTTAATATCACCTCTTTCCAATGCTTTTGCCACTCGTTCAGCCCTGACCCTGGTTCTGACAAAAACAATAATTTTTGCTTCTGGATTATCCCGGATAAATCTTCGTAAAAAAAAGCGTTTATCATCCATTTCAACAGACATTACAAAATGGGTCACATTTTTGGAAACCGGATCTTCAGGAGAGATTTGAATTCTTATGGCAGAAGATTTAACCTGGGAAAAAGCAAGTTTTTTAATTGTTTTATTAATAGTGGCTGAAAAAAACAGGGTTTGATGTTTTTTAAACAGCTTTTTTTTTATGGCTTTAATATCATTGATAAATCCAAGATCAAGCATCTGATCAGCCTCATCAAGAACAAGGGTATCCACATGTTTCACACTGATAACTTTCTGGCTGATAAGATCAAACATCCTTCCTGGGGTTGCCACAAGAATATCAATACCGTCTTTAAGCTTCTTGACCTGGGGATCCTGCTCAACACCTCCGTAAACTGCAAAGGGTTTTACTTTGGTATGTTTTGAAAAATCATAAAAAACTTTGCCGATCTGGGCAGCCAGCTCTCTTGTAGGTACCATAATAATACATTGAATGCCCCAGGAGCGTTGTGAACTTTTTATTCTGTGAATCTTATCAATAATGGGAATGGCAAATGCTGCTGTTTTCCCTGTGCCTGTCTGGGCAATGGCAAGCACATCTTCACCTTTCATTATAGAAGGAATGGCTTTATACTGGATATCTGTAGGTCTTTTAAATCCAAGGTCTGACAAATTTCTCTTTATAGCGGTTGAGATGTGATATTTTTCAAATTTCATGGATTCCTGCTGTGATTTAAATTAAAGCTTTAAGATAGTGAGAAATTGTATAAAATGCAACAGTCATTATTTACTTTTGGCCTTTTGCTCCTATGTTTTGTGTTATGACAAAAAGAGAAATTTGCTTGACTTGACCTTTTGAGAAAAGTATCAATAGAAATCAGGCAGAGGTTATGTTTTATGAAAAGAGCCTATATTAAAAACATGCGGTGCAGTTAACTTTATATTGTAAATTAATATGGATAAAATAGAATCAATTAAATTAAAGGTGATAAAATGACAGAGACAATTTTTACGTTCCTTAATGGTGTTGGTTTTGCCCATCCTCTCCATCCTGCATTAACTCATATCCCCATGGGGATGGTTATAGGAGCCGTAGTCTTCAGGATGGCTTCTTTTTTACCCAAAATGAAACATCTTGCAAGAACAGGCTATCATTGTGTGATATTAGGGCTTCTTGGTATTCCTCCAACTGTATTCGCCGGCTATCTTGACTGGCAGCACACCTATGGCGGTCAGTGGGAATTTTTAATTATCCTGAAAATGATACTTGCAGGGATATTGACCATCACTCTTGCTGCAATTGCAATAAAAGATGATCCCCAGGATCCCAGATTTAACAAATTAACACTTCTCTATATTCTAATTGTTATTATGGCAGCAGGACTTGGCTTTTCCGGCGGGGAGCTGCAATATGGATAAAGGAGTCATATTGATGAAAAAAAATCTGTTTTTAATTTTCACAATTATCATATTCTTTTTAATGCAGCCTGTTTTTGCTTCTTCCATGGAATACCTTCATAAACTTGAAGTAAAAAATATGCAGTTTTCATGGACAGTTGAAGGGGATCAAATCCATGTAAAACTCTCTGCAAAGACAACAGGCTGGGTGGCAATTGGTTTTTATCCTGAAAAAGCCATGGGCGGCGCCAATATTATTATTGGTGCAGTTAAAGATGGTAAATTCAAAATAGAGGATCATTATGCCAACAAGAGCAGAGGACACTCCAGTGATGAAAAAATGGGCGGGAAAAATGATGTGTTAAATCCATCAGGATCAGAAGAAAACGGTGTGACAACTATCTCTTTTACACTGCCCCTTGATACTGGAGACAAATTTGACAAGCCTATAAATCCAGCAGGGGCCAGTAAAATCATGCTGGCCTATGGAAGTGGCAGAGACTCATTCAAGGCACGACATCCTTTTCGGACTATTTATGAAATAAACTTTTCCACTGGTGAAACAAAAAAGATAAAATAATGCTGTCTTTACGGGTTGTTCTCTATTTGACTGTTAGCATGATCTTTATATTTGCATCAGGTCTATATGCAGAGGATAGTCACGATCATACCAGTATGATTATGGCTGCTCAAAAAGAGAAGCCGGAAATTTTAGAAACAGTAAAGCTTGATGAACAGTTAGGGGAAATTATTAACCTTGACACCTGGTTTTCAGATGAAAACAACAGGAGAATAAAGTTGGAATCCCTGTTTGACAAGCCGGTTGTACTGCTGCCCGTTTTTTTTAAGTGCACCGCTGTCTGTGATTTTCTACAGGCAGACCTTGCCAATGCCTTAAATATTGTAGATCCTGTGCCTGGTAAAGATTTCAATGTAATTACACTGAGTTTTTCCGACGATGAAAACTACACCCATGCAAAAACATCCAAGAATAATTACAACAACCTGATTAAACGGGATTTTCCCCTGGAAAACTGGCATTATCTCACAGGAGACAGAAAAAATATCAGAAAGGTAACCGATTCTCTGGGATACTATTTTATCAAAAAAGAGAAAGATTTTTATATTCATCCTTCAGCTCTAATGGTACTTGCAAAGGATGGAAAAATTATCAGGTATTTATATGGCCCCGATTTTCTTCCCTTTGACCTTGGAATGGCTCTGAGTGAAGCAGAGAGGGGCGAGCCAGGCATATCAATTAAAAGAGGGGTGCTTGCATTCTGTTTTGATTATGATCCTGCAAATAAAACCTATGTTTTTAAACTCTTCCGCATCACCGGTACAGCCATATTAATTTCTTTGACGGGATTTATCATCTTTCTTATTTATCCATCAAATAGAAAAAAAAATAGAAACAAAACAGTCTCATGACACATGTTTTACAAACAGATAGTCTGACAGGCTGTTACAGAACATATTTTTAAAAAATTTTAAGGCAATAATGGAAACAGCTAAATCATTTTTTGAAACCCCTTCACCGGCAAGATTTACAGGTATCTGGTCATGGCTTTTAACCACTGACCATAAACGCATCGGCTTGATGTATCTTTTTGCTATCCTTTTCTGGTTTCTACTGGCAGTACTGGTGGGAGGACTTCTAAGACTGGAACTCATGTTTCCCGGTGAAACCATCATGGGAGCAGAATTATATAATTCAGCCTTTACCCTCCACGGAGTAATAATGATTTTTCTATTTATCATTCCTGCCATGCCTGCAATATTCGGGAATTTCATTCTGCCCATGCAGATCGGCACCGATGATGTGTTTTTTCCGAAACTTAATCTATTGTCATGGTATCTTTACATGCTGGGCGGCCTGATAGCCATTGTTTCTCTTTTTTCAGACGGATTTCCCGATACCGGGTGGACTTTTTATGTACCCTTTTCCATCTCAACACACACAAATGTTTCAAGCGCTGTATTTGCTGCCTTTGTACTTGGAATAGCCTCCATGATCACAGGACTTAATTTTATCACTACAATTCACAGGATGAGAAAAAAAGAGATGGGCTGGATGCAGATTCCTCTTTTTACCTGGAGTCTTTATGCCACATCCTGGGTTCAGCTTCTTGCCACTCCGGTCATATCTGTTACCCTGCTGCTGGTTATAATTGAACGTTATTTCGGGGTTGGTCTTTTTGATCCCTCAAAAGGCGGCGACCCTATTTTATTTCAGCATCTTTTCTGGATGTATTCCCATCCGGCAGTGTATATCATGGTCCTTCCGGGCATGGGAGTTATTTCAGAAATCATACCGGTATTTTCCAGAAAATCCATATTTGGATATAAAGCAATTGTATTTTCATCTCTTGCAATTGCCATTGCAGGATCTCTTGTGTGGGCACACCATATGTACACCAGCGGCATGAGTGACACAGCCGTGTTTGTCTTTTCCCTGCTTACCTTTGTTGTGGCAATTCCTTCGGCTATCAAGGTGTTTTCCTGGGTAGCCACCCTGTATAAAGGTTCTATTCAGATGACACCACCATTTTTTCTTGCCCTGTGTTTTATTTATCTTTTTTCCGTTGGAGGTCTGACAGGACTTATCCTGGGCTCAGCTGGAACCAATATCCATATTCATGATACCCATTTTGTGGTGGCTCATTTTCATTTTACAATGTTTGGGGGAGCCGGAATTGCATTTTTTGCAGCTCTTCATTACTGGTGGCCTAAAATGTTCGGGCGCATGTATGATTTTAAAAAAGCCTATATCAGTTCCATTCTTGTGACAGGTGGATTCATGTTCCACTATGTACCTATGTTTATCTTAGGACTTCAGGGGATGCCAAGACGATATTTTGATTATCTTCCACAGTTTGCAGCCGGCAATTTTTTTGCAGGATTTGGAGCGGCATTCATGATCATTGGAATTTTTTTAATGATGATCAATCTGTTATTAACCTTTAAAAAAGATCGGGATGCTTTACCAGATCCATGGGGAGGAACAACCCTTGAGTGGCAGACACCATCACCTCCGGCACTTCACAATTTTATCAAAGAGCCTGAAGTTCTGGATTACCCCTATGATTTTACCGGGGTTGTAAAAAAATATTCAATCGAAACAAAAGGAGAATAGATGTCCTCCCCGGCAGACGAACCTGGCAAAAAACTGGGTATGTGGCTTTTTCTTTACACGGAGATTATTCTTTTTGGCGGCCTGTTTGTCCTCTATGCTGTTTATTTTTCAAAATATACAAAGGATTTTATTGAAGGCGGTAAAGAGCTGGATATACTGTTTGGGTCAATGAATACCATTATTCTCCTGATATCAAGTTTTGCTGTTGCTGCATCCATTACAGCCATCCAGAAGCATGAAAGAAAAAAGACCATGGCCGGATTGTTAACTGCAATTTTATGCGGTCTTATCTTTCTTATTAATAAATATTTTGAATGGGGGCACAAAATTGAACATGGTATTTTCCCCAATTCAGACAAGCTGGTTGACGGGCCGCCCGGCCAGAATATATTTTTTGGTCTCTATTATGTAA
>CAXMTQ010000146.1:0-6096 GCA_964196205.1 uncultured Desulfobacula sp. | reverse complement strand
TGGTTTTTGTCTTTTTGATTAAAAACAAAATCACTGATGGGCCTGAAGGGAATATGAAACAGATTAAACAGTAATTGCTGCAGTTTTGTAGTAGAAATCAATCCTTTCTTAAGAAGAGAGCTTATAAATGGTATGTTGTGCTGTCTGGACTCCTGGTCTATCTTTGACGCCACATCTTTTGAAAGTATGCTGTTTTCAATTAGTGCTGTTTGAATTGACATAAGTTTATTGTATTTATGAAGGACATAATAGTTGTCTGTTGCTGTGATCAGGTTCAAGTTGCATAAAATCATTCCAATAAGCTTTGGTCTGTTCAGATTTAAAGATTTTTTTTTCTCTTTCTGGATGGAGAGTGCCATATCAATATCACTAAGACGGATCAAGCCTTCTTTTACAAGAAGTTCACCACTCTTCAGGGGTTCAACTGTTTTTGATATTGTTTTGTCCTGCAATAGCTTTAGCCTTTCATCTATGTTTTTTCTTTGATGAAGAAACCGGCAGGGTGATGATAAAATCGGTTCCTTTTCCTTCTTCTGTATTACAGATAATATCTCCATTTAACTCCTTTACAATGGAGTGGACAATGGAAAGCCCGAGGCCTGAATTTGAATCAGTGGTTTTTGTTGTTGTGTAGGGTTCAAACAGTGTCTCTTTTAATTTTTTATCAATACCCGGGCCATTGTCGGATATTTTTATTTCAATATTTCCTGGAATTCGTTTTTTTTCGTCAATCAAAATTTTTGCTGAACCTGATAAAAAGCGTGTGGTGACTCTGATTTTACCGCCTTTGTCCATAGCTTCTGCTGCATTTTTCACAAGGTTTATCAAAATCTGTTTTAATCCATTCTGGTCTGTCTTGATTTTGGGAATTTCAGGATCAATGTTGATGGAGGCCTCAATTTGTTTTGGCAGCAATATTGATTTTTGTAAAATTTCAAACATATTTTTACAAATCTTATTAACATCCACAAATTCAAATCCGCTAATTGCCGGGCTTGAAAAGCTTCTAAGTCTGTCCAATAATCCGGCAACCCGGCTCATCTCTTCATTGATGACTGTGAGTTCCTCCTGGGCAGGGTGCTTGCCCGGCAGCTTTAACCCCAGGGCTTCTATATAATTTTTAATAATTGCGACCGGGTTGTTGATCTCATGTATTACCTTGTCCGTCATTGTGGAGTAGGCCTGCATTTTTTTTTCGTGAACATTGGCGGCATAATCATTATAAAACTGGATATTTTGAATACATATACCGGTTTGTTTAGAAAACAATTTTACCAGGTCTTTGTTTTCCTCAAGACTTTTTGCTGCAGCTGTATCAACTCCGAGTACCAGTACACCAATTGTTTTCTTATATGAATATATGGGGATACAATACAATCCTTTTGTTCCAAGCAGCCGGATAAGCTGTGTATCAGAGATTGCAAAAGCTGGATTTTTTTCTTTGCTTAAACTGTTTTGGACCTTTTGATCTTTTACACATTTTATCAGAAGGCTTGATTTATTAGATATGGGAACAGCAATACTTTTTATGATTTTGCAGGCTTTGTCATTATTGTTGCAAAATCCAGTTAAAATATTCTTTTTTTCATCAAACAGGAAATAGAACATTCTGGGAATATTAAAGATAATTTTAAAACCATTTTGTACAACATTCAACACAGAATCAATCTCTTTTGCATAGAGCAGATTCTGCAGTGTACCATAAAAGAGGGAGAGGTCTTTTACCTTTGAAGTCAAGGCCTCTTCACTGCTTCTGTCCTGAGTGCCATCCAGATTTATATCAAGACTTTTTGCCATGATATGGACCTCTTTTTCTGCAGATATGAAAATCTGTTCTAATCTTGATTCAAGGATGTCTGTTAAAGCAGTAAGGTCTGGTAGGTTTTCAGGCGTATCCTGTTTTGCCAGTAAATTTGAAATAAAAACGATTTTTACATGGGGAAAAGCACTCTCAATTTGTTCAATACTTTCATTGATAAAAAGGACTGAGTCTGCAATCAGAGGATTCAGGTCCCATTGTTTAAAAAGCCAGGCACTGAGTTCAGGTGTGTTTACATCAAATTTTTCTAATTCAGCAGCAAGGATCGGGCTTTCGCTGGAAGAAGTTTTTAAAATTTGTTTATACTCATCAGGGTAATTTTCCAGTAGAACAAGCCTGCCAATATCATGGAGCAAACCTGCCAGGAAAAATTCGTCAGGATTGGAAATGTCATTCTCTTCAGCTATCTTTCTGGCAAGAACTGCACATTTATATGAGTGGTACCAGAATTGATTGATGTTAAATTCAGGAACCGACTTTGTAAATTTGAAAAAATACATGGCTGATGTGCTTATGGCAATATTTCGGATAGTGTCCATTCCAAGATACACAACAGCTGCTTTTATGTTGTTTACCTCTTTTGGTAAATTAATGTATGCAGATCCAATAATCTGTATCAGTTTTGAAGTTAAGCCCGGATCAATGGAAATAATCTCTATGAGTTCATCAATCTCTGTTTCATCGCTGTTGCAGGCCTTGATGAGCTTAAGCATAACCTGTGGCAGCTGGGGGAGGTTCTTGGATTGTTTTATTTTTTTAAATATATTTTTTTTTGCCATCATCAAAAATCATAATAAAAAGTTAATTTTCTTATAAAATACAATAAGCTATCTTTGTCTATAGATATTTTTACCTAATAAATCAATACTTTTGGGTAATTAATTAACCAAAAAGGCAAAATTATTATTGTAAAAAAAAGTTCTTGACAATATATTACGTATCAGTATTATATGTATAAATATAATATGTAAGAGAGGTAAAAAATGAATTTTCCTTTGCCACCGGACTGTCCCTACTACCTTATTTCCAGGGCGAGTCTTTCAGTTACATCAGTACTTAGGAAAGGCCTGGTCAGAACTGGTGTAAGCAATATAAAACCAGCTTATCTTGGAGTACTTCTTTCGTTATGGAGTGAAGACAATTTAAGGGCGAGTGAACTTGGCAGACGGGCAGGGCTTGAACCCTCCTCCATGACAGGGCTTCTTGACCGTATGGAAAGGGACAGACTTTTAAAACGGACACCAGATCCAAACGATAGAAGAGGCAGCAGAATTTGTTTGACAAAATTGGGGATAGAGGCGGAAAAGGGTTCAATAAAAGCAGTTGAAGCTCTTCTTGACAAAGTGTTTGCCGATATTTCAAAAAAGGATATTGAAACAACCAAAAATGTTCTTAGAAAAGTCCTTGCTAACTGCAGCAGAGAGGATATATAGATGGCAACAAAAAAAATAGGTTTTACCTGTGCTTATGCGCCTGTTCCAATTATTGAAGCAGCAGGCTTTGCTCCTTTCAGGGTTTTCCCTGAAACAGACTCCAAAGATCAATCCGGGCATATGCTCCATGACAATTTATGCCCCCATGTAAAAAAGGTTCTTGACAGGGCACTTGATGAAGATCTCCCTGAACTTGAGGGTATGGTTTTTATCAATTCCTGTGATTCCATGAGAAGACTTTCTGATGCATGGCAGGAGGCAAGACCCGGTGACCGGACAATACTTCTTGATCTGCCTTCTTCCAATACAGATGCTTCCACTGCTTTTCTGGCAGGAGAATATAAACGTATGTTAAAAACACTTTGTCAGTGGAACAGTGTTGATGTCTCCCTTGATAATTTAAAAAGCAGGATTGATGCATGGAATAATCTTTCGCAGACCCTTGGCAATATTGAACACGCCATGGGTAATAATTTCTATCCGGGGCTTTTTTCCCAATATCAGAAGATTATTAATTTAACTGCCATGCATGGTGTTGATAAGGCTTTTTTAAAAGCAAAAGAGATTGATCTTGATAAGATGTCGCCTCAAAAAGGACATGCTCCGGTATTTATTTTTGGCAATCTTTTATTTGATCCAAAAGTATTTAATCTGTTTGAAGAGTGGAATATGCATGTCATAGATAATGATTTTTGTACGGGGTCTCGATTTGTTAACCCTGTTGATTATGATGCATCCCAGGATCTCTTTTATTCTCTTGCCCTGTCCTGGATGAATAGAACGCCCTGTGCCAGAACAATGGATATTGCAGATCCAGGCGCCATGGCCCGGAAAATTGTTGACCGGGCAAAAAACTGCAATGCAAGAGGGGTCATCGGGTTTACTGTAAAATTCTGCGACCCCTACCTTGCCAGAATTCCAATGATAAGAGAAGCACTTAAACAGGAATCCATACCCTTTTTAATGCTGGAGGGAGACTGTACTCTGGGCTCAATGGGACAGCAGCAGACAAGGATTGAAGCTTTTACTGAAATGCTGGAGGTGTAAGATGATGTATGATTATTTTAAAAACATGGTGGATGGGGTGAGTCAAAAACTTTTACAGGATCCTGACAGCATCAATGCAAAGAAAAAATATGTTCTTGAAATAGCAAAGATTGGACAAAAACTATACACCAGAGATGAGAAAATCGCCTGGTGCGGTGTTACCATACCCTTTGATCTTCTTAATTCAATGGGGGTAACTTCCTGTTTTGTTGAGTTTGTCGGGGCAATGCTGTCATCAAATGAGACTGCACCCATTTTCATCAAAGAAGCCGAAGATTCTGGGTATGCCCCTGATTCCTGTGCCTACCATAGAGCCGTAACAGGAGCAATGCTTAAAGATATAATGCCGGAACCTGATTTTGTAATCGGAAGTTCAAGCCCCTGTACTGCAGGTCTCGCTGTTATGGAGGATATGGCAAGGAGATTTAAAAAAGATTTTTTTATCCTTAATGTTCCCCAGAATAATTCAAAAGAGAGTGTAAAATTTCTGACAGATCAGATCAAAGAGATGACCCGGTTTATCACTGCCCATACTCAAAAGCCATTATCCATGGAAAAACTGGGCAGGGCTCTGGAGTTTTTCAATGAATCCAGCCTGATACTGAAAGATATTTATAATCTGGCTAAACAGACCCCTTCTCCTGTTGATAATAGGTTACTCAAAGATTTTGGCACTGTTATCGGTCTTATAATGGGAACCCGTGAGGGAGTAGAAATCTGTCAGGCCTTTAAGGATGAGCTTATTGACAGAATTGAATCTAAAAAAATAGATTCATCAAAGGAAAAAATAAGGATCATGTGGATACAGAACAGGATTCAATATAAATTTCCCATTGAAAAAATGCTTGAAGACTTTGGTGTCAAGATTGTAGTGGATGAGTTAAATGATGTAACCTGGGAGCCAATGGACCCGGACAATCCTTTTGAATCCATTGCCAAAAGAATTATTTCCATTCCCTATTCCCTTGGTACCAATGAGAGGATTGCCCATATGCAGCTGCTTGCCAGAGAGTATAAACTGGATGGTGCCATCAACCCCTGTCACTGGGGGTGCAGGCAGGGAACCGGAGTAAGGGGGCTTACCACTAAAGGACTTAAAGATGTGAATGTACCTGTTCTCAATCTGGAGATTGATTGTGTTGATTCAAGAAATCTTGCCCAGGGTCAGATCGAGACAAGGTTGGAAGCATTTGTTGAAATGCTGACTTAAGTAATAAAGGTTCACTCAAAAATTGAACCTGATAAATATAGGAGCAAATCATGTATTTTCTTGGAATTGATATTGGAAGCCTCTCCTGTGATGCCGTACTTTTAGATGAAAACAGAAATATTGTCTCTTCATCTGTTGTACCTACAGGCGTAAAAAACATTGAAGCAATTGCCCATGTAAAAAAGAGTGTGCTCGAAAAATCTGGAATTATGGAACAGGAAATTAAATCCACTGTTTCAACGGGCTATGGCAGAAACCGAGTGCCGGGAAGAAGTGGTGCTGTTACGGAAATAACCTGCCATGCCAGGGGTATCAGGCACATGATTTCAGACACCAGGATAGTCATAGATATCGGGGGACAGGACAGCAAGGCCATCTTTCTTGATGAAAATGGGAAAGTGACTGATTTTGCCATGAATGATAAGTGTGCTGCAGGAACCGGTCGGTTTCTCGAAGCCATGGCAAGGGCTCTTGAAGTGGAAGTTGATGAATTGGGAAATCTTGACAGGGATGCAACAAGTGATCTTGTTTTAAGCAGCATGTGTACGGTTTTTGCAGAGAGTGAAGTGGTCTCCCTCATTGCCAGT
>CAXMTQ010000145.1:284-6160 GCA_964196205.1 uncultured Desulfobacula sp. | reverse complement strand
CTGCCTTTGCCAGGATAACTTCATCTTTGACCTGAAGGCCATTTGCCACAGGAATTCGCAAATTCTGTCCAATATAGATGGTTGCCCTTTGGTTCAGATTGTTTGCAAGAATTAGATCATGCAGTTTAACTGAATGAATTCTGGCAATTGAACCTGCTGTATCTCCTTTTTGCACCCTGTGGAATCTACTTGGTTTTTGTCTCTGTTCATATAATGCTGTCAGTTTTTTATTAAAATTGTGCACAGGTAAGTTTAACGGCAGTTTTAATTTGTATGCTTTTGGGATATATTTCTGCCCGCTAAAAACAGGTTTTCTCAATGCAGGGTTGAGGGTTTTTATTGTTTCAATTTTTATATTTAACATATCAGATAATTGGTTTACGCTAAGGTATCCTTTAGTTTTGATAACCTGAAATTCAGCAGGTTTATTATATTTGATACCGGTGAAATATTTTTCAGGGTTTTTTGCTACAATTCGTGCTGCGAGAAATTCCGAATAAAAATTTCTTGATGCAAATTTAAATGAACGGCTGTGATAATATTTTACAACTCGTTCATAGGAACCTTTTGATTTTTTCGCTCGTTTCATACCTGCCAGACCATGGTTGTATGCTGTTAATGCCATGGGCCACTCTTTCAAAGAAGCATAATTTCTTTTCAGCAGGCGGGCAGCAGCATCTGTTGAGATGTAAGGATCACGTCTTTCGTCAACCACATAACCGATTTTCATATATTGTCTGCCAGTGGAACGAGTAAACTGCCAGATACCGGCAGCCCCAAATTTGGAATAAGCCTTGAAGTTGTAGGAGGATTCAACACATGGAAGATATATAAGATCTGCTGGCAGTCCATGGGAGAGAAAAATTTTTCTAAACTCATCAATTACAGCTCCTGAACGTTCAAGGCCTTTTTTAAACTCCTGTTTTAATCCGGTCTGACACCGTATCCTGTCTGCAGCATTTTTGAAATCTTTTGATTTTGCATCAGCACTGAAAAGCGCTTCAACCATTTTTGTATCTTTTTGTAAAAAAGATTTTTCGCCATTTGAAAGGTTTAAAAGTATATTGTTATATTTTTTAATCACCTTTTTTATTCTTTTTCTGTTTTTCCTGCGTGCTCTTAAAGTGTTGGAGTCATCAAGGGTAATAATCTCATATATAATATCAAGATTCCGGCTGTCATGGATAACTCCATGGGATTTTGAATATTTTGTAAATATATCTACCCAGAATTCCACATTGGGTTTAATGGCTGGATAGGTTGGGAAATCAGAGTCTGAAGTCAATATGGCAGAGTCGGTGGCAGCAGATAACTCTTCTGTAAACCCGGGTTGAAAAATCAATAATAAAAAGGCGGGAAAACAAAAACAGATAAGGCTGTTTGTAAATCTTTTCCAATAATTTAATGTCATATACTCCTTGAGCTCAGTGCTGTCTCAAAACAGGTTGAACTAAATACTATATTCTGTTTATGGGTACATTGGCAAGCTTTTCTTCAAGATACTCATCCATTAGATCTTTATACTTCTCTTCAGGATAGTTTGTTGTGCATGACCTGCAGCAAAAAAAGATTTTTGTTCAGGTCCTTTTAATATATAATGTTCCGCCGCAGTTCAGACATCTCTCTTTTATATCTTTCAACTCTTTTGTCCTTTATTTTTTTTTATTACAGGGATAAAATAGAACCAATCACTGTAAAAGTCAAAAACTAAAAAATCTTAAAAAGGGTTTTGAATATATGAGTGCAAAACAAGATAGATACAATAGAAATTTTCCTGTTTCCTGGGATCAGCTTCACAGGGATACCAAAGCTTTGTCATGGCGGCTCCATGATTTGGGAAAGAGATGGAAAGGCATTGTGGCAGTTACAAGAGGTGGTCTTGTCCCTGCTGCTGTGATAGCAAGGGAGCTTGGGATTCATTATATTGATACTGTGTGTATCACAAGCTATAAGTTTAAAGAGCAGGGAGAGATGAATATTTTAAAAAAGATTGATGATTCAGGTGAAGATCTTTTGATAATTGATGATCTTGTAGATACAGGCGCCACAGCAAAGGTTGTGAAAAATATGCTGCCAAATGCATATTTTGCTACAGTATATGCCAAGCCAGCAGGAAAGCCCCTTGTGGATCTTTATGTGACAGAAGTCAGTCAGGATACATGGATTCTCTTCCCATGGGATTCAGAATCGCAGTTTGTTACACCCATAGTAGGAGAATAATTTATGTTTGAATAAAAACTCACCCATCTGCTTCGTTGCTTCAAAATTTTGCCAAATTTTAAAAATGGCCTCATGTACTACAGTACACTCCGGTTGCAAAAATGTATGCATGCGCATCTCTTCGAGCCTTGCGCCTCACATATGGGCAACTTTTTATCCAAACATGGGGTTTAGATCGGGTGTTATTTATTCATGATGCTTTTGTGCGCCATTAGCCTTATGGCATTGATTTTAATAAAACCTTCTGCATCTTGCTGATTATAGCCGCCTTCAATATCCATGGAGGAGAGATCCTTATTGTAAAGGGAAGATGGGCTTGTCCTGGCAATGGGATATGCAAGGCCTTTATAGAGCTTTAAAGTAACTTCTCCATCAATTACCTCCTGGCTTTTATCAATGGCTGCCATGATAAATTCCATTTCAGGGCTGAACCAGAATCCATTATAAACAATTTCTGCAAGCCTGCTGGAGAGCATGTCCCTAAGGCGCATGACTTCTCTGTCCATGGCTACACCCTCAATATCTTTGTGGGCTTCGTGTAAAATTGTCCCTCCTGGAGTTTCATATACACCCCTTGATTTAATTCCCACAAACCGGTTTTCAACCATGTCAAGACGGCCGATTCCATTTTCCCTTCCAAGGGAATTAAGGTATTCAAACAGTTCAAGGGCATCGGTTTTAATGGTATTATCTTCAAGGTTAGTGACTTTAACAGGGATGCCGTCTTTAAATTTAATTTTGATCTTTGTTGGTTTGTCCGGGGCCTGTTCCGGGGAGAGAGTATGGGAGTAAATATTTTCTTCGCACTCATAACCCGGGTCTTCAAGAACACCTGCTTCATGGGAAATATGCAGAAGGTTGTCATCTTCGCTGTAGGGCTTTGATGCGCTCTGTTTGGTGGGAATCCCATGTTTTTCAGCATAATTAAGAAGATCGGTTCTGCCTTTAAAAGCATTTAAGAATTCTTTGTTTTTCCAGGGGGCAATGACTTTGATTTCCGGGTTCAGAGCATAGTAGGCCAGTTCAAAGCGTACCTGATCATTGCCTTTGCCTGTTGCACCATGGGATACATACTGGGCCCCAACCCTGTTTGCAATCTCAATTTGTTTTTTGGAAATAATAGGGCGAGCAATGGCAGTGCCGAGAAGGTATCGGCCTTCATAGAGTGTATTGGCCTTATATACAGGAAAGATATAATCAGTGACAAATTCTTTTTTCATATTTTCAATAAATACTTTGGAAGCACCGATTTTAAGTGCTTTTTGTTCAGCTTCTTCAAAATCTTCCTTCTGGCCAATATCAGCCATATATGCGAACACTTCATAGCCTTGTTCCAAGAGCCATTTTAATATAACAGAGGTGTCAAGACCTCCTGAATAGGCAAGAACAACTTTTTCTTTAGGCATTGTATCTCCTTTATTTTTCGAAACTTCAAATTTTTATAAATGCCTATTAATGAAGAAAAACAGTGAAATAGTCAATAAAAACTTTATAGTTGCCAGTTGACATTACCTTGTGTTTTTCTTATACATCCCCAATTATTAATATTGCCATAGTAATGAAATATGCTGTTGAAGCAATTTAAGCTGTCAACAAGAGATCAGCAAACAAGATAATAATATTACTAAAAGAATGGTCTCATAATCCTGACAGGGAAATTTATGAATTTTACAAAAGAACAATTATTGGGATATCTTGTACAAATAGCACCTAATCGCTATCTTCAGGCCTTTTTGATTATAGTTTTATTTCTGGCCCTGGCAAAGATTTTAGATGTGGTCATTACACGTGTAATTGCAAAATGGATTAAACATACACAACTAAAATTCGATGACCAGGTGCTTGATATCTTTCATAACCCAGTTTTTGTAAGTATCATACTTTTTGGTCTTGCCCTTGCATCTGAAAGATTGGAATTTAAAGATACCATTAGTTTTTTAACCCTTGGCGGCCTGCAAACCATTGCCATATTTTTATGGGCATTTGCAGTTTTACGATTTGTTAAACTTTTACTCAATTATTTAAGTAATGATAAACACCGGTTTAATCTAATAGAGGAGCGCACCCTGCCTCTGTTCCAGAATCTGTTTTTGGTTGTGATAACAGGTCTTGCAATTTATATTATGTTTCTGGTCTGGAATATTGATCTTACTGCCTGGGTAGCATCTGCCGGTATCCTTGGCCTTGCCATCTCCTTTGCTGCAAAAGATACTCTTGCCAATCTCTTTTCCGGTGTCTTTATAATGGCTGATTCACCTTATCAACTTGGAGACTTTATTGTACTTGATTCAGGAGAAAGAGGTGCTGTGACAAACATTGGTATAAGAAGCACACGCATTCTAACCCGTGATGATGTTGAAATAACCATACCCAATTCAATTATGGGAAATACTAAAATCATCAATGAGGCAGGAGGCAGACATGAAAAATATCGTATCCGTGTCAAGGTAGGTGTCGCCTATGGATCAGATATTGATAAAGTCCATGCAATTTTAATGGATGTGGCCACTAATTCCCCGGAGGTATGTAAAATACCAGAACCGCGCGTCCGATTCCGTGTATTTGGAAATTCAAGCCTTGACCATGAACTGTTATGCTGGGTAGATACACCAGTGCTGCGCGGCAAAACATTGCACATTCTCAATAGTGAAGTTTACAGACGTTTTGCCAAAGAAGGCATTGAAATACCATTCCCACAGCGCGATATCCATATTAAATCCAAAGCAGCAGACAGTACTCAAATTGATGTCATCTGAAGGCTTAAGGTCTTTGGCAGGCTAACGTACTTTATTTTATAAATGATTTTTCAACCTTTGCCTCATCAAAGGATGCCATCTGGGTCATGATTTTACATGCAGTATCTGCCATATCAATTGCAAGGGCAGCGCCTGTGCCTTCGCCAAGTCTCATATTAAAATCAATCAGGGGTGTAAGATTCATGTGTGAAAGCGCCGCTTTATGAGCTTTTTCAACGGATTGATGGCCGGAGACAAGATATCCCTGGATTGCCGGATTAATGATATATGCCAGAAGCCCTGCAGCAGTAGAGATAACGCCATCAAGAACTATGGCGGTTTTTTTGGAGGCTGCAGCAAGAACAGCGCCTGTTATTCCGGCTATTTCAAATCCACCCACTTTTTGAAGGATTTCAAACCCGTTTTTATTATCAATGGTATGAAATTTCAGAGCTTTTTCAATAACCTTGAGTTTATGTTCCAGCCCTTTGTCATCCACTCCTGTACCACGGCCGACTGCCTGTGCAGGGGATATCCCTGTGATTATGGAAATAATGGCAGAAGCAGAACTTGTATTGCCAATACCCATTTCACCAAGCCCTACAATATCAATGGGATGTTTGTCAAAAGCTTCAAGAAATGTGGCCATACCGTTTTCAAGACCCAGGATCATCTGGCTCTTTGTCATGGCATCTTCAATGGCAAAGTTGCAGGTTCCTCTGGCAACCTTTTTTATGATAAGGTCAGGATGGGAGGAAAATTCACGGTTTACTCCCATATCAACAACTTTCATATCTATATTGTGGTGACGGCAGAGAACATTTATAGCTGCACCGCCATTTAAAAAGTTGTCCACCATCTGTGCTGTGACTTCAGATGGATAGGCAGAGACTCCTTCTTCTGTAATTCCGTGATCCCCTG
>CAXMTQ010000145.1:0-274 GCA_964196205.1 uncultured Desulfobacula sp. | reverse complement strand
AAAAACAAAAAGGCTCTTCTGCCTGATTTCAGGGTTTAAATTGTTTTGAATCAGGCTCATCTGTATAGCAAGCTCTTCTAAACGCCCGAGAGCTCCAAGCGGTTTTGTCTTTTCATCAATTTTTGTTGTTGCAGCAGCAAGCATGTTGTCAGGCAGGGGGATAACTGCCTCGATTATTTGACGGCACAGACTTTGAGGATCAAGGTTATTTAGATTGACTCCAGGTGTACTGTTTTTGAGGGGTTTATCAATTTCGAATGTTTTTTCCACAAGG
>CAXMTQ010000144.1:0-6200 GCA_964196205.1 uncultured Desulfobacula sp. | reverse complement strand
TTGGGAAATCTTCATCACCCATAAAATACAATACTGCCACGGGTATAGCCGGGGTAATTTCAAAACTAAAGGCTGCATCTGCCATATCAAGACTGATCCCATTTAATTTTTTGCTCTCTTTTTTAAAAGCATCTATATCATTGCCAAATCGACTTGTAATTAAATTACCCGGAATAGTGTGGGGCCCCCGGAAAAAAGCAGCTCCCGAGGGAATATCTTTTTCCGACACCCATTCTCCGGAAGGCTTGATGTCTTTTGATTGCATAAGATAGTACAAAATAAACAGATATAAAAAATCCTGATAAGTTTTTATGCCTGTCCCTTTAGGCTGGACTTCATATTTATTTAAATCAACACAATATTCATGCCCCCATATATTTACAAAATAGTGATTCGCTATTTTATCAAATCTACAACCGGTACGTGAAACCACCTCTTCAGGATCACAGGATTCAAGATCTGAAAATATTATTTTATCTATGCTGTCACTCATCTTTTCCTCCGTATTTGGACCTGTTTAATCAAGACTGCTTCCCGGTCATCTTGTCAATTTCCAGTTTTATCACAAGAGTTTTCTCAAGCATTTCACTGGGATATTCAAAGGTTCTACCTGAATATTGAGCCATGATAATATTCAAACCTTCTCTTTTTTCTTCTGGATCATACAACAATTGGGCTCTGCCTTCCCCTATCACGCTTTTATATTCAATTGACCAGTCACAGGCGATCTTTGCTTTTTTAAACTGGACAACCTGATCAACTTCAAAACATAGATTGGGATTTTTTTTGATCAAATTAATTTTTCTGCCTTCTAAAGCACTGTGGAAAAACAGAGTTTGATTTTTATAACCAAAATTCATTGGAACAATATATGGTTTTTCCTTATCTACCATTGCAATATGGCAGATTTGGCTTTTCTTTAAAATTTTTTCAATCTCTTTTTTATCTGTAATCTCTTTATCTTTTCTTCTCATGACAATTTTCCCTTTTTTTATGAGTATCTATTTTCTTTTCAAATCAAGGCTTTCTTAAATAGTTCAAATTCAGGTTGTGAAATCCCCCTGACTCCAAAGGGACGTTCTTTCCCATCGTGACAGTCTGATCCACCGGTAATTATGAGTTTATGTTTTAAAGCCCATGATTTGAGCAATTTCTGGTATTCTTTTGTATGCCCGGGGTAATAAACTTCAAGACCATTGATACCCGCTTCAAGAAATTCAGGAAAAATCTGTTCTACAATCTCAAAATGGGGCAATACTTCTTTATAATGGCCTTTTCCCGGGAAAGAGCCTGCTGCAGGATGGGCCAGAACTGCAAATATTCTGTTTTTGCGGATAAAATCAACCACCTCTTTTAATTGAATCCCGGAAGGAAGATATGCTTTGCTGCTGTTGCCGATAATTGTATTAATGGTATCACTGTTTGTGATATTAAAAGACTCTTTTAAGGCAACAGCAAAATGACGTCTTGTTGCATTACTGCTTAAAGCTGCAATATCTTCAAATTCAAGATCTCTTTTTAGCAGTGGATCTTTCTCTCCTGATTGAAAAGATTTGGGGCCAAAGAACCTGTTTATTTCATTAATTCTGGATCTTACAAGTTTTTCACCCCTTCCCTGAGCTAAAATTTTTTCAAACTCTTTTACAAAATCATTGTCTGCAAGCATATTTTTGTTGAAATAACACAGAAGATGCAGGGTGCCTGTAAAATAAGACCGTTTAAACCTGATGGATACTTCCACGCCCGGAATAACTTCAATCTTCCGTTTTCTTCCTGCAGCAAGAGCATCTTTTAAACCATTGAGGGTGTCATGGTCTGTGATTCCTACTGCCTTGATTCCATGAATTGCTGCCTGCTCCACCAGTTCATCCGGTGTAAAATCTCCATCCGAGGCTGTGGTGTGGTTGTGCAAATCTGCAAATATTTTTCTGTCCATAATTCTCCTCTGATTTAAGCTTTCATCTGTTTGTGTTTATACAAATTTACATCAAAATACAATCCAACTTTTAATAAATTTAATTTTATTAAATTTAATCTTAATATTTGATTTTTTCGTATATAATGGTAGAAGATAAAAGGTAATTTTTTTCAACAATACTTTTTAAAATGAGGATAATTATGCAGAGAACAGACAAAGAGATGGATTTAATTAATGAACTCGGAAAAGTAGATACACTTCAAAAAGCTAAAACCATATTTGAACAACATATGGAAAAGAAGCATCTGACCAGAATTTTAACAATAAAAAACTCCCAGGTATTAATAAGAATTGCCAATGCAATTGTTCTTTGCAATCCTCGCTCTATTTTTATCAACACAGGATCGCCTGAAGATTTGAAGTTTATTAATGATCTTTCCATTGAAAAGAGCGAAGAAAGCCCTCTTGCCATGGAAGGACATACCATTCACTTTGATCTTGCTGGAGAACAGGGAAGAATAGTTGACAGAACATATTATATTGCAAATCCGGAAGATCATGTAAGTTCCCTTGCCAATAGAATGGACAGACCAACTGCCTTAGAGCAGGTCAGATCCAATATGAAAGATATCATGAAGGATATGACCATGATTATTGGGTTTTACATGAGAGGTCCTGTGGGAGCACCTGTATCAAATCCTGCCTTGGAGATTACAAGCTCCACCTATGTATCCCACAGTGCAGAACTGCTTTACAGAAATACCTTTGCTGATTTTGATCAAGAAGTTGAAAAACTTGGACATTTTTTCACCAATGTCCACAGTGAAGGGTTAAACAGGAATGAAGACCTACCCAATGCAAGAGTATTCATGGATAGAAAGTTCCAGACAACCTATAGTTTTAACTGTACCTATGCCGGCAATACACTGTTGTTGAAAAAAGGAAACCACAGGTTTGCCGTGGATAAGGCTGTTTACGAAAATCTTGGTAAAGAGTTATCCGAACATATTTTTATCACTGGGATACATGGCCCCAATGGCCGCGTAACATGGGTTGCAGGCGCTGCTCCCAGTGGATGCGGAAAAACCACCACTGCCATGGCAGGAAATGTATTTATCGGCGACGATCTTGCCCAGATGTGGATAGCAGATGACGGATCTATAAGATCTGTGAACCCGGAAGCTGGAATCTTCGGCATTGTTGAAGATGTGAACCTTGAAGGAGATCCTCTTTTAATGAAAGTCTTGAGAGAACCAGGGTTTGAAGTAATATGGTCAAATGTTTTAATTGATGAAGAAAAAATCCCCCACTGGATAGGCAATAATGAAGAACATCCTGACAAGGGTTTTAACTTCCAGGGAGAGTGGTTTAAGGGTAAAACTGACAATGACAACAAAAAAATACCTCTATCCCATCCCAATTCAAGATGCACACTAAGATCATCCTCTCTTGATAACTACTCAGGTGAAGCTGAGAATCCAGATGGAGCCCTGACAAGAGTTTTTACTTACAGCGGGCGGGATGCTGATACAATGCCTCCTGTATGGGCTGCACCGACTTCAGATGCCGGGGTTGTCATTGGAGCCTGCATTGTTTCTGCTGCCACAGCAACAGAAGTTGGTGCCACAGGTATTAAAAGGGCGCCCTGGGCAAATGCTCCCTTTATTCCAGGCGCACTTGGGGATTATATGGATGCCCAGTTTAAATTCTTTGGCAATGATAAGATCAAAAAAGAGTATAAACCTGTTATGGCAGGCTTGAACTATTTTCTTACAGACAAAGCCCGCGGCGGCAATTCTTCTAAGCTCATCGGTGAAAAAAAGGATGTAAAAGTATGGCTTTCCTGGCTTGAAAGATATGCACACAATGAAGTTGAATATATCACAACGCCCATTGGAAATCTTCCAAAATATGAAGATC
This sequence comes from uncultured Desulfobacula sp., assembly GCA_964196205.1. GTDB lineage: Bacteria > Desulfobacterota > Desulfobacteria > Desulfobacterales > Desulfobacteraceae > Desulfobacula. Next base: position 2,362 of record CAXMTQ010000144.1, on the reverse strand, counting down.
TGAAATCTCTGTTTAAAGATATTATCAATAAAGAATATTCAAAAGAGCTTTATACAAAACAATTCTCCCTATATCTTGATAATATTCTCCAAAAAGTTGAGCTCCAGCAGGATGCATATGCAAAGGAACAGAATATTCCCCAGACTCTTTTTGACATACTTGCTCAACAGAAACAGGGACTTTTAAAGCTTAAGAATGCCCATGGATCCATAGTTGGACCTGATATCTTTTAAGCAGGAGAGGATATCTTTAACTAAAAGAGGTTCAATTCCCAGTTTTTTAGTTGAAACAAAAAAAAGGCTGTTGAAATTTTTTCAACAGCCTTTTTTGTGTTTAAAGATTAACCCTGAATTTATCTTACTCTATTTCAGGTTTTTCCATAACCTCGTACATGATGTCATTGATAAATTTCACATGCATATCAACTCCATAATCACCTATAATATCTTCCATGCCGCTGTGGCAGTTATGGCATGGAGTGATTAATATTTCTGCCCCTGTATCTTTTATCTGCTGCGCTTTAATCCGGTTGGTTGCCACCCTTTTTTTCTTAAAGGGAGGGCCACAGTTGATAACTCCACCACCGGCATTACAGCAATAATTATGCTCACGATTTGGATGCATTTCAATGACATTTTCACAAAGCTCATTTACAACATAGCGTGCTTTTTCATGAAGTCCCAAGCCCCTTATTGTATTGCAGGGGTCATGGAGGGTTACAGATTTTTTATACTTTTCCTTTACTTTTATTTTACCACTTTTAAGAAGATCATAATAGAATTCTATGGCATGTACAATGGGAACCGGAGGCATTGCCCAGCCCAGCCATCTGTTTCCCATATCCCATACAGAACGGAATGCATGACCGCACTCACCCATTACGATTTTTTTGACCTTAAGTCTCTGAGCAGCTTCAAAATGAAATCTCTTATTTCGTCCCATGATTTCGCTGTCACCTGTAAACATAGCCATATCACTGTTATCCCAGCCTGGAAAGGACGGCATTGTCCAGTTAAGGCCTGCTGCATTAAAAATTATGGCTGTCTGGTACAGCAATTGGGCCAGGAACTTGGGTTCAGGACCTATTACAGAATACATGAAATCCGCCCCCTCTTTATCAAGAGGAATCCTGCAGTCAGGAATCTCTTCTCTGGCGTCTTCTTCCTGCCATTGAAGAGTGTCTATCCACTCATCCTCTTTAACCCACATCTGATTTTGCGTAACAGAATGGCTGTGCGCAGTATCCTGAATATAAAGAGGAGTCACACCACACAAATGACATATTCTTCTAACAATAGTCATCATATAAGCTATATCTATACCAAAGGGGCAGTAATGGACGCAGCGCTTGCAAAGATTACACTCAGTTGAAGCTACAATGGAAACCTGTTTAATGATTTCCGGTGTAATTTTACCTCTGTTCTCCAGTAGAACCGACATGCTTCTTTTCACCTTGCCTGCAGGTGTAAGTTTTGGGTCTCTTTTGGTAGAAAGGTACATATGACAGGCATCCGAACACAGACCGCAATGCACACATGTATCAACATAGGCTTTAAGTTTCGCACCTGTTTCACCGTCGAGAACTTTTGCCAGAGCCTTATCAATTCTCTCTTGAGTCAGGTTTTTCATTCCTGTTTCAAGACCTTCATCAATTATATTTTTTTCATATTCTACATAGGGTAGTGCCATCTTGAAAACTCTCCTTATCAATCACTATTTTTTTTACCAGTCTCTTGCATGGCGGACTTTACCAAATTCAGATCCAATATAAGCTCTTGTGAATACAGCATATATCATGTGACGAAGCTTTGTAAACGGTATTGCCACAAGCATTATCTCTCCTGAAAGAATATGAAGAATTATCCAGAAGTGGTAGCTGCCAATATTATGATATGCAAGAAAACCGGTTATAAAAGGTGCTGCTGCTATGAGCAAAACAGCATAATCAGATGCATCTGTTAAAAAGTTAACATCTCTTAAAGCAACCCGCCGCAGTAAAAAAATAACACAGCATAAAATAACCAGCAGAGTTACTGCATCTGTAAAGCCTTCAGGCAAACTTCCGTGGAAAATAAAAGTTGTTATTGTCATTACAGGACGTGCTCGCCAGCTTATAGTTGCAAAGGGAACGATCCAGTGACTGATTGATCTAAGGCTGTATTTAAGGCTCATATACGTATAAATAAATCTCTCTTTTTTATTCACAAGTATAATAAGGTTCCGGATCCTGTATATGGATCCGCCTATAAAAATTATAAAGGCAAGCCACACAAGAGGGCCGCTTACAAAATTATAAATGGAGTTAAAACTATTCATTTTTTTTATTCCCCTTTTTACCTTTCAAAATTCGCTCACAGGAATT
>CAXMTQ010000143.1:0-6213 GCA_964196205.1 uncultured Desulfobacula sp. | reverse complement strand
CACATACTCCCGCACAAATTCATTGGCAGCAGGGCGTATTATCGACGATTGAATGACCAGTTGCTCGAAATCGCCACTACCCGCTTTTTTTTCAAGGAGCCGCATGGCCGGGCTTTCAATATAAAAACACCCCATGGTATTGCCCTGGGCTATATTCTGCTGGGTGTCATAATCATCTTCAGGATCCTGCAGTTTAAAATCATCAAATTTACCAGAAGATTTGCTGATACTTTTTACAGTGTCCCGGATAACTCCAAGACTCCGGTTGCCCAGAAGATCTATTTTTACAAGACCTGCATCTTCTGCTGAATCTTTTTCCCACTGGATAATCGGCACACCTTTGGGAGCAGTTTCTACTGGCACATAGGTGTCAATGGGATCAGGAGTGATGATAACTCCGCCTGGATGCACTGAAAGATATCTTGGTGTTCCTGTAATTCTCCTGGCATACTCCATGATTTCAGGCCATGGTTCCGGGAAATCCATGAATTTGAATTCAGGGCGCTGTTGTATTCTATGAAGCAGATCTTCTCCGGCAAAATCTAATTTCCAAAACCAAGGAAGACGTTTAGATACTTTGCTGATCTCAGCTTCCGGCAGCCCGAAAACCTTTGCCACTTCCCGTACAGCCATTCTGGGCTGAAACAGGATATGACTTGATACCATGGCTGCATGATCTTTAAACTCCTGCAATACCCAGTTTAAAACAGCGTCTCTCTCATCCCAGGCAAAATCAATGTCAATGTCAGGTGGGTCTTCTCTATCCGGGTTTAAAAATCGCTCAAAATAGAGATTGTATTTTATGGGGCAGACATTGGTAATACCAAGACAGTATGCCACAATGGAAGCAGCTCCAGACCCTCTGCCGCAGATTCGCGAAGCTTTTTTAACTATTTTTTCAACCACAAGAAAATATTCACAGAAATTCTTCTGGGCAATGATGGCAAGTTCATGATCAATCCTTCTGATAACCCGGCCTGACAGGCTTAAACCATAACGTTTTCTCGCACCTCTCATGGTCTTTTCATATAAAAGCTGATCTGCACTCAAGTTTGTATCTTCTTTCCAGGGAGGCATGACAATATCAGAACCCGGTTCCTGAAACTCAAGTTTTTCTGCCAGAACAAAACTGTTATTTATGGCTTCAGGCAGGATATTAAATTTTTCTTTATACATTTCAGGAGAGCCAAAAAATGCATTCTCCGGAGCTGCATCCTTACGGGTTAGACGGCTTAAACAGATATTATGATCAATGGCTCTTAGCATGTAATGAATTTTTACATCTTTTCTGTTTAAAAAAAAACTGCCCGGAGTTGCCACCAGAGGAATACCAAACTTTCTCGCTGTTACACACAAAGGATGCTGCTGCGACAAAGGATGTCGCACAAGATTAACACCAAGATCCACATGGTTTTCATGCCAGAAAGATAAAAGATCATGATTTCTGGTCAATACCACAAGTCCTTTGGAAAACCTAAGCAAAAAGGTTTTGAGTGAAAATTTTGTATCTCTGTGCCGGCAGGTTATAAGACGAGTAAGGTTGCTGTAACCTCTACTGTTTTTCACCAGACAGACAGCCCTGTGGGACAGAGTGTGCGGATCTGTAATTTCCGCACCAATAACTGGTTTCAGCCCTTGAAGCCTGCACTCTTTGATAAAGCTCCACATACCGCACAAATTATCTGTATCAGTCAGGGCAAGACTCTGATATCCATATGCCTTTGCATGTCTGCATAAATCTTTTATGGAGGCTGTACCCCACATAAAAGAGTAGTGAGATCTTGTATTTAAAGGGATCATCAATGGGAAATTTTCATTATGTAACAACCTGTCGAGCCTGTCGAGGGTCAGATACCATCATGGCCAGCCCGGTTTTGATTGATACCCTGCCGAATTTTGCCCTGATCTTATCCATTGCAGCGATCAAATCAGCCTGTCTGTTTCTTTTGGTATTGCATGCAAAAAGATCGACCTGGGATTGAGGCGCAGACAATTTTTCACAGACAAGGCGCATATGGCGGATGCGAACTCTTCTGGTCCATGCTTTATCAAGAAGAAGGGAGCACTTTTTAAACATGATCATATCATTGTATGTGGAGGGGGTGATTTTCAGTTTTGAACTCTTTTGCATCCCGTCTGAATAGGAGATAATAATTTTTGCAGCAGCACAAGTAAATTTTCGATCCCGCAGATTTTTACAGATTTTTTCAACCATAAAATAGAGAGCTTGCTTTAATAAGGCAGCACTATTGGTATCCTCACTGAATTCATGATCTGCATAAATAGATGAAAAATCCTCACAAGAAGCTGCAACGGGTGCTGTATCAATGCCTCTGATATAGTCATGGATTAAAGATGCTCTGTTATGACAAGGAATTTCAAGCTGTTCCATGGTAAGTGCTCTTGCCTGGCAAATTGAAAAAAGGTTGAACTCTTTGAATCTTGTTAAATCCGATTTGATAAGACCCGGAATAAGATGGAGAGGCAGAGGAGCAAGAAAAGCTTTTTCATCCCCAGGGGCAACAATATATTCTCCGCTAGGTTTTACAACTCTTGTGGCCACCTTGGCTATGAGTTTATTTGTAGCAACCGACCAGACAGGATCAAGATTAAATGTTTTTTTAAAAGCTTTTTTAAGTCTGAAAGCGATATCGACAGATGGTCCAAAAAGCCTGCTGCTTCCTGTGACATCCATAAATATATGGCCGTCTGATTTGCCTGATTCGATCAAGGGGCTGAATGTAAAACTCTCTTTTAAAAGATCTTTCATAACCAGTTCATACCGGTTAAAACTTGGCGGAAGAATTTTAATTTTTTTATTAAGCCGCCTGACTCTGGCCAGGGGCATACCTTTTCGAACACCCTGTTTATACGCCTCCTCACTCATATCATGCACCACTGCCCTGGGCGCTCCTGTGGGGGCAATTATCAGGGGGTACCCTCTAAAAGACGGCTGCTGATTTATCTCCACAGCAGCGGCAAAATCAGCAATATTCAGATGAATGATGGAGCGGCTCACAATTTTGTACCATTTTAACCATTATTTGTTTTTTAAAACACTAATGGTTTTCAGAAACAATGTCAATATATATGTAAATGTTTTGTAAATATTAAACACATACAAAAAAGTGACGGCGCTATTCTAACCAACAGGGATCAGCACTTTTAATATATCTTCCTTGCCGACAATACCCACAAGTTTGCCTTCTTCAACCACAGGAATTGTGTGAAAATGTTTTTCAACCATCAGGCTTGCGATTTCAGAGATAGGCATATCAGGATGGGCTGTAACTGGATTTTTCACCATGGCCTGGCCAACATTTAATGCTGCAATTTTCTGTAATTCCTTATCTAAGTGTTTTGAAGATGACAAGGGTATAATACCGTCAAGAAAGCTGAAGACCGTTGGTATTGATACTTTTTTCTGCTGAAAAATCAAATCGCTTTGACATAAAATACCTTGAAGCTTATCCTCAACATCAACCACTGGCACACCATTTATATGATTTTCCAGCAAGATTTGCGCAGCACTGATAATGTCAGTATCAGGGGAAACTTTTATTACATCTGCTTCCATTATGTTCCTGGCTGTTATAATGGAATCTTCTTCAACTTCCTGAAGCACTGCATCCTTTTTATCATGCAATGCGGCAGGTGTGCGAACTGCAAGGACAGGACATGGTGCCCTGCTGATAAGACGATCTGTGGTTGACCCCACCATAAATTTTTCCCAGAGATTATGCCCATGAATGCCAAGGACAATCATATCAATCTCTTTTTGCTGGGCATAGGAAATCAACTCCTGATAAGGGGAGCCTTCAAGAAGAACAGTGACTGGCGTACACCAGTTTTTGCATTCATCCGGAACCATATTTACAAGCTGGTTCTCAAGTTTTGCAAACAAGGACTTTTTTTTCTGATGCTCCCAGATCTTAACATCTTTTTTCAGTTCCAGATAGTCTGTCATGTTCCAGGTGGGATAACCTCTTTCCCATGATTCGTCAGAGTCTGATATATTCAGAGTGGCCTGATCCATCGGCCTGACAACATGGGCTAAATAAAGCTGGCTTTGAAACTCCTGGGCAAGACCCAGAGCATAGTCAAAAGCCAGTTGCGAATTCTCGGAAAAATCATATCCCACAAGTATTTTATCAAGTTTTATTCCCCTGTCTGACAAAGCTGTTAGATTACCCTCAGAAGGCTGCAGAACCAGCAGAGGACAGGAGAGAATTTTCACCAGCCTGTCTGTTACAGATCCAATTATAAATCTTTTTATCCCTGAACCGCCATAGGTTGCAGCAATGACCATTTCCACATCATTATCTCGGGCAAGCTGTGCAATCTGCTCTGCTGGATACCCGCTGCCAACCATAATTTCACACTCAAACTCAAATTTTTCTACCAATTCTGCAAGTCTGTTCTGGGCATGCTTACTTTGTTCTGCTTCAATTCTGGCATAATCCGCATATGGTGACATATGGCCTGCAACCATGAATGAACCAGGGACGATATGACATAAACAGAGTTTTGAATTAAATTCCGTGGCAAGAGCTTTTCCATAGCTCAAAACCAGATCGGTAGAATCTGAAAAATCAATGGCACACATAATTTTTTTTGGTTCGATCCTCATAATTCTCCTCCTTATCCTTATTATTGTTGTAGGGTCAGAAAACAGGAACTATAGTTTCAGAAAGATTTCAGATGCCAGGTCAAAAAAGAGCGCAACCAAGCTTGCGATCAGCAGACAATAGAGCTTCAATATCATATTATCATGAAATTTATTATAATATTTTTATGCCAAAACCGTCAAGAAAAAATTTCAGCCATAATATAAAGAATTTCTTGACCCACCAATAAGCATTTTGTATATTCTTAGCAATTAATGCACACCCTGATTTGATCCTGTGACCTCTATACATTGCACACTCTGCCTTCTCAACACTTTCTAATTTGTCAAGTTCTGTAACCGTCAATAATAGCCGTGAGGTGATCAAATGAAAAAAATTATTCAATATTTGTTAATATTTGTTCTAATGGCTGGAATGTTATGGAATATCGGACTGGCAGCAGAAAAACAGCCGGATTATTGGCCGACCAGCAGCTGGAAAACTGCATCACCTGAAAGTCAGGGTGTGGACTCTGAATTGTTAGTCAAAATGCTGAACACAATTTGGAAAAAAGATATTAACATTGACAGTGTAATGGTTATTCGCAATGGGTATATCCTGCTGGATGCATACAATTATCCGTTTGATTCTAATACAAGACGCAATATCTATTCTTGTACCAAAAGCATTTCTTCTGCCCTGATCGGCATTGCCATTGATAAAGGATACATCAAGAACATAAACCAGCCAGTAATAGATTTTTTTCCAAAATATGCGACTAAAAATCTCAATAATGACAAAAAAGTCATAACTCTTAAACACTTGCTTACAATGACATCTGGTCTGTACTGCCGTGATTCCTACCTGTATCAGTGGCGCGGTCTCATGCAAATGAAATTTAGCAAAGACTGGATAAAATTTATGATTGATCTGCCCATGGCGGAAGAACCGGGAACCCGTTTTGAATATTGCAATGGCGTTTCTTTTCTCCTCTCGGCGATTTTACAGAAGCAAACCGGTGAGAATGCACTTTCATTTGCAAAAAAAAATCTTTTGGGTCCTCTTGGCATTACAAATGTTCGCTGGCCATCAAATCCACAGGGGATAACCATAGGATATGGACAACTTCAAATGCGACCACGGGATATGGCAAAATTTGGATTTCTCTACCTGAACAACGGAGTGTGGGATGGCCAGCAGATAATATCATCCCAATGGATAAAAGAGTCTACCCGTAAACATATTGAAGCAACATTGGTTCCGGGTTACGGTTATCAGTGGTGGATAGTCAATCCTGATATCTATACTGCAATTGGCCATCAGGGGCAGTTTATAATGGTTGTGCCCAAGAAAAACCTGCTGGCTGTATTTACGAGCAGCCTGGCCAAGGAAGATTTTTACACACCATTGGGATTATTGGCAGCATATATCGTTCCAGCCGTGAAATCATCGAACTCTTTGCCGGAAAATCCAGACAAGGCAAATGAAATTAAATCCTATTCCAATCTACTGCAGACAACAAGTCCTTTTAAGCGAAGGAAAATGAATAAAAAAACCAGGGAAACCTCTCAGGGATTAAAGTTTGAGACCTACGTAAACAATGAAT
>CAXMTQ010000142.1:0-6216 GCA_964196205.1 uncultured Desulfobacula sp. | reverse complement strand
TAAACATTGATTAAAGGGACCTTCTAAGATGTCAGACAGCAGCTTGGTGATTTTTTTAAATCATAAACAGACTGATATATGATACCAGAAAAACATCTCAGTGAATTGATTCACATGGCAAAACGACTGGGAGCCAGTGATGCCGGAATTATCCCTTCAGCAGATATCGAGATTAATGCGGATTTGGCAGCTCTTTGCAACGGTGATCATCCATGCTCGAACTATGGTCTCTCTTCCAGCTGTCCACCCCATGTTTCAGGGCCGTCCAGGTTCCAACAATGGAAAAACTCAAGTAAATATTCCATTGTAGTCCGAATAGATGTCCCATCCGTGGTAATGTTTTCCGAGGAACGTCATGAAGTTATGCAGCTGCTCCATGAAATAGTGGCAGGTATTGAGTTGCAGGCTGTTGAGATGGGATACAATGGTTCAAAATCGTTTGCAGGTGGGTCATGTAAAGAAATTTTTTGCAGGGAGCATGCTACCTGTCAGATGATTTCAAAGCATGGAGAGTGCCGCAACCCCCTGTATGCAAGACCTTCCATGTCTGGTTTTGGTATTAATGTGGCTAAACTGATGCAGTCAGCAGGTTGGCCGGTTAAAAAACAGATCCTGGAAGATAAATCTGATACAGAATCAATGACATGGGTTGCAGGCCTTATTCTTCTCGACACGCTATAGTCTATTGCTTTTTATTTACAATGGGAAAATCTGAACTGCATAAATCCTTTGAAGAGCAGGAGCATCCTGTTCCGCAACTGCAATCACTCTCTCCCTTATAAATTTTAACAAAACTTCTCACGCTGAAAATTACCGCACCTGTAACTATAATCCCAACAATAATTATATCCATAACTTTTTCCTTTTAAACCAATTCCCTTTAATTTTTTTATCTTTGAATAGCCTGCAATCAAACTGGCTATTCAAAGATATAATTTTTTACATGATTACAGATCCAACCTGATAGCAGAGAACAGATAGTCCAAATGCAAGAACAGTATTAAATACAACTGAAAAACCTGCCCATTTCCAGGAACCAGCTTCCCTTGCAATACAGACCACAGTTACAAAGCAGGGAGCATAAAAAATGGTAAATATGATCAAACTGAATGCAGTCAATGGTCCCCATCCTTCTGCCGCTTTCAGTCTCTCAGAAAGTGAACCGGTCTCTTCCGGATCTACTTCACCAAGGGAGTAGGCAGTACCAAGTGTTGAAACCACAACTTCCTTAGCAGCAAATCCTCCCACCAGAGCAATATTTGTCCTCCAGTCAAAACCAGCAAATTTGGTTATACCTTCAAGAGAAGTTCCTATACGGCCTGCAATGGAATTTTTTAATCCTGCTTTTGCTTCATCACGATCAATCTGGGTAAGGTTCTCTTTTACAGCAGCAGCCTGGGCAGACAACTGGTAATACTCAAGGGTTTCAATATCACTTAAAATTGTTGAGCCTGCCTGGGATGTAATGGCGGTTCTCTGATTTTCAAACAGTTTACTCTGATTCTCATCAAGTCCTGGAAATGTCATCATTGCCCAGATAACAATGGAGATACCAAGAATAACAGTACCCGCTTTTTTAATGTACTGCCAGGTTCTTTCCCATGTATGAATTAAAACACCTTTCATTGTCGGCATCCTGTAAGGCGGAAGTTCCATGACAAAAGGAGTTGCTTCTCCTTTTATCACAGTGGAGCGCAGAATCCTGGCAACAATCAGGGCACCAAGCCAGGAAATCAGAGTAATGATCAACATCATCCGCGCTTTATTTTCGGGAAAAAATGCAGCAACAAGAAGTGCAAAAACAGGAAGTTTAGCTCCGCAGTTCATGAAAGGAACAGTCAACAGGGTTGCAAGTCTCTCTTTTGGTGATTTGAGAGTTCTTGCCGCCATAACTCCAGGAACTGCACAACCTCCTGCAATTCCTCCCGAAACTATAAATGCCATCACTGAGCTGCCGTGCAGACCAAACATCCTGAAGATCCTGTCAAGCATAAATGACATCCTTGCAAGATAGCCGGAATCTTCAAGCAGGGAAATGCCGAAAAACATGAACATGATCAGAGGAACAAAGCCAATCACTCCGCCTACTCCATCAATTATTCCGGAAACTATAAGAGATTTTAACAATCCTTCCGGCAGGGCATTGTCTGCAGCACCTGAAAACCAGCCAAAAAAACTTTCAAACCATGAAATCGGCATTTCACTGTAAGAGAATGTAAATTTGTAAAGCCCCATGATAATGGCGGTCATGATAATGGGACCCAGAAAACGATTTGTTACAACCTTGTCAATTCTATCAGATATCTGCAGTCTGTTTTCATCGTGATAACGTTTGACTATACCCTGTTTTAAGATTGAATTGATAAATCCATAGCGCTGGTCTGCAATCATACCTTCAGGGTGTGTATCAAGGGTTGCTGCAAGATGTTTTGTAATTTTTTCAACAATAGTTTCAAGCTGTGAATCAAGATTTTTATTATCTTTGCTGCCAAGCTCTTTAATCTGGCTGTCATTCTCCAAATATTTAATTGCTGTCCATCTTGCATGATACCTTTTTGTTAAAAAGCTTGAGGATTTGATTATCTCTTCCATTTCATCAAGGGCTGTATCAATATCCTGCCCATATGAAATTTTTAAGGGTTCAATTTTTGACTCGCTCCTTTCTGCAATGGTCTGTAAAAGCTTTTCTTTCCCATGACCCTTTCTGGCAATGGTGGGAACAACAGGAATATTCAGTAATTTTGAAAGTTTTTTGTGATCAATCTCAATACCTCTTTTTTTTGCCACATCCATCATATTCAATGCAATGGTTACAGGCATACCCATTTCCAAAAACTGAACACATAAATAGAGATTTCTTTCAAGATTGGATGCATCAATAATGTCAACCACCATGGCAGGTTTTTCATTCACAAGATATTCCCTTGCCACAACTTCTTCCATGGAATATGCAGTCAGCGAATAGGTGCCCGGAAGATCAATAATATTAAACTCTCCAATATCATTGCGGTATGTCCCCTCTTTTTTTTCAACTGTTACGCCGGGATAATTGCCAACATGCTGTCTGGCACCTGTTAGTGCATTAAAAAGAGTTGTTTTTCCTGAATTCGGGTTCCCTGCCAATGCAACTGCAATACTCATGTTAAACCTCTACTTGTATGTGATCGGCTTCATTATTGCGTAGCATTAAAGTAAAACCCATGATTCTAAGAGAGACAGGATCATAAAGTGGGGCTTTGCCCTGTATTCTGATCTCTTTTCCCGGGATTAACCCCATGTCCCTGATTCGTCTGCCAAGCTCTCCAGCAGCTTTTATTGATACAATTTTACCGGTTTGATTTTCATGCATATGCCTTAAGGTGATTGTTTTCATGCGTTCTCTTTGTTTTGATTGAGCAATTAAGTTATAATAAAATAAAAAGTATTCTATGCCTAACTTTGACAGTTGTCAATAAAAAAATGAGTTAATTCATTAAATTAACTGTTTGACTTATAATATAATTGAAGTATAAATATATAGATAATTAAACAGGAGGCGATTATGGATGAGCATGACCAGCTTTCGGAAAATCTTGAAGATTATCTTGAAGCCATACTTGAACTGCAGACCAAAAACATTGTTGCAAGATCCAAGGATATTGCAGAAAGGTTGAATATCAAACGCGGTTCAGTTACAGGTATGTTAAAAAAACTTGCTAAAAAAAAGTTTGTCAACTATGAACCATATGGATATGTAACACTGACTCCAGAGGGTAAAAAAATTGCTTCCGAGATAACACACAGGCATATATTTTTAAAAGATTTTTTCTTTAGAGTATTAAAAGTGGATGAAGAGACTGCAGATAAAACAGCATGCCAGGTGGAGCATGCCATGAACAAGCAGACCTTTAAAAAATTCAGGGCATTTTTAAGCAAAATTGATGCCTGCCCCCATTGCGATATTGAGCCTGCCTTAAAACAGAAAAAATAGTGTAAGATTTTATTTAATATGACATTTTGAACATTTTCATGATTGCAATATTAAAATTAAACATCAAAAATTCATATAGCAGCAGTTAATGCCAGGTTACAGGAGAATATCTGTTTTTTTAACGGCATTTAGATATCAATCGCTCCACGCGTAAATTGACAACAGAACGCTCTGTGGCCTGTTCCACCGTGAATCGATATCCGGCTTCCTCAATGAATTCCCCTTTTTTTGGAATATGATGCAGACGGGCCATTACCAGGCCGCCAATGGTATGGGATTCCACAGCAGGCAGGCTAATTCCAAGTACTTCGTTGGCTTCTGAGATGGGAAAACGGGAATCCATCAAATAGACATCTTCGCCAAGTTTATTAATTTTCTGTTTAGGTTTTGGTAAATACTCTTCAAAATCTAACCCCACATCAATTTCTCCCACTACCTCCTCCAGGATATCCTCCATCGTTATCATACCGATACCAGAGCCGAATTCATCAACTACAATGGCCATATGGTCCTTGCGCTTGCGCAGTATAGGCAATAACTGGTCTATGGTCTGGTTGGCAGAAACATAGTGAGGCTGTTTGATAAATTCCGACAAAGGCCTGGATGACAGTTCCCTGTCCATCATGTCCCAGGTGGTCAGGGTTATGATTCCAAAGATATTGCTGGTGCTATCTTTATAAACCGGCAGCCGGTTATAGCCTAACCTGCGAATCAGGTTAACAGCCTCCCGGGTATTTTGATTATGGTTGACAGCAGTCATTTCGGCTACCGGAATCATGGCTTCTCCCACTGTAGTATCTGCAAAGCGGATAACCCGTTTTATACGACCGCGATCAAAAGCATCTATATTGGAGCCTCGTTCAGCCATTTCCACAACAGAACGGACAAGTTCCCGTGTGATAAAAACACTCTGATCACTTTTTCCGCTGCCAAGCAAACGGGCTGTCAGCCGTGCCACCCTGGAAAAGACAAAAATGATGGGAGCAAAGATTATGGAAAAAAAGCGCAGCGGGTATATGATAATTGGTGCAAGCACATTTGCTTTTTGCTGATAAACACTCTTAGGAACAATTTCACCAAGAATCAAAAAAAACGGGGTGTAGATGAGAAAGGCATAGATATCCCCATGTTTACCGAAAAAACGAATCATTAAAAGAGTGCCAAGGGTTGTTAAAATAACGGTTGCAATATTGGTTCCTACCAGTGTTGTACCAAGCATTACGTCAGGTCTTTTAAACATTTTAAGTATAAGCATAGCACCATTGTGACCCTGGTTGGCCTTATGGTGCAGATGAATCTTGTCGGAATTGACCAGGGCTATCTCAGAGCCGGAGAAAAAACCTTTCAACAGCAAAAGAATTACCATGGCCAGTAAAACATAAAAAATATCCATTTCTCAAATTCCCTGTTCTGACGAGCTTTTTTGATTTAAAACACTTCCATCTTCAATAACATCGATCTGCTCATCTATGCATTCATTTGTTGTGTCATCTTTTGCAGGCTTATTATCAAGTTCCTGGCCAGAGTCGTTATCTAACGCCTTCTCTTCCTCAACAATACCGCTTCTCACCCGCACTTTAACGATACGATGTTCATCCATTTCCAATATTGTAATCATAATACCTTCAACGGTTACATTGTCGCCGGGCTTTGGCAGTCGATCCAGATGCCGGAATGCCACCCCGCCAATAGTGGTCATCCTGGGATCTTCAATGCCAAAATTGGTCAGGTTGTTAAAGTCGTTGAGTTTCATATCTCCTGGAACTTCGTAATCGTTTTCATCGCGCTCATGATAGAGTTCCTGACCTGAAACTTCCCCGGATACCTGACCAAAGATGAAATTTAATACTCCGCGCATTGTTACAAGACCCTCAACTCCTCCGAATTCATTTAGGACTATGGCAGCCCTGGCTTGATTTGCCTGGAAAAAGTCAAACATTTCATCGACTTTTTTAGTCAGGGGCACCACCACTGGAGGGTGCATTATCTCTTCAGGTTTAAGCGAGGAGAGATCTGCATTATCCAGCACCAGCCGAAGGATATTTTCTGCATGGATAAACCCTACAATATTGTCATGGTGGCCACGGAACACCGGTACCCTTGGATGGCGATAGGTTCTGAACCGGTCAACCATTTCCGGTAAACTTAAGGCTTCATCAAGAAAACGTACATGGGTACGTGGTGTCATTATTTCCACTATCTCGGTGTCGTTGGCCTCCAGTAAGTTATATATCAAGGCACGCTCA